>JANLHZ010000246.1 GCA_024653775.1 Planctomycetota bacterium
GTTTACCCCCCCCCCGGATTTTTAATCCCGATTGGCGAATTGAACTCGATTTTTTGCGCGACACTTTTCATGGATGATCCTTTTTGATGAGCAAGCTCCACAACCAACTATATACGATATTTTCTCCATATACCATCAACGGGAATCCTACGCAAATAAAATTTACTCCGTATAAAAAAAGATGGACGCTCATATTTACCTGAAACTCCGGTTCGCGGCGATCTACCTATTTACCGCGGGGCAGCGAATTTGTATTCTGGCGACGCGTAACGTTTCGCTTAAGGACCTCCGGAAATGATAAAGAACAAACTCGAAGCGGCGATCATCGCACTCTCGGCGGCGGCGCTTTTGATTATCGTGTCGCTTTCCTGCGTAGGCGGCGGCGGCGGCGGCGCCAGCACTCCCGGCAGCAGAGTCATAAATCCCGGACCCGCGACTTACGCGAGCATCCGCCCCCGCGCGGGACTTTCGACGTCGTCGCACACGCTGACGTTCACAGGAACCGGATTCTCCGGCGCGACGATGGCGTCGCTCGAAAGCTCGCCGACGTCCGCGCTTTCCGGGTTCAGCGCTACGACCGATACGAAAATGTCGTTCACGGTCCCGAGCGGACTTGCGCTTGGACCCCACTATTTCAAGGTCGCGCTTGCGTCCGGAACTTTCGACACAGGGATTCCGTTTCGCATCGCCCTGCCCTCGACGACCATCGGGACGGTGACGAGCGTTTCGCCAGCGAAAGTCAGCGACGCGGATTCTTCGATAGTCACGATCATAGGTTCCGGATTCCTCGGAGCGACCGCGGTGAGGCTTAACGATACCTCGAATACCGCGCTCACTGGAATTTTCGTTGTCGACGACGACGAAATGGACGTAGTCGTTCCTTCCGGCGTGGTCGAGGGCATCTACGACGTACTCGTCACGAACGCCGCTGGGGCGAACGCCGCCAGCGAAGCGAAGCTCGAAGTGGCGAAGCTGCCGGCGATTCTGAGCGTGTCGCCTTCCAGCGGGCAGAAGCACTCGGTGACGACCGTTTCTCTTACCGGGATCAACTTCACGGGCGCAACCTCTGCGCGGCTGAGCGATCCGCTCCAGACGTCGCTTACGAACGTCACAGTGGTTAGCAACACGCAGATGAACGTCACGATTCCATCGAATGTCTCCGCGGGGACGTGGGACTTCATCGTGACCAACGCCAAGGGTTCGAACGCTGCGAGCACGGGTAAGTTCAGCGTGACCATAGTTCCCGAGGTGAGCGCGATCACGCCGCAGCAGGTCGTGAGTCAGCCGGGGACGGTGACGCTCACCGGGCGCTACTTCACGGGCGCGAGCGCCGCGTCGATCACCACGACGCCCGCGACGTCGCTCACGGGGATCAGCGCCCAGTCGGACACGTCGATGACCGCGGTTATTCCAGCGAGCGTCCAGCCGGGCGCGTACAATATCAGCGTCACGACTCCGGAGGGCACGAGCGACACGAGTACCACCGCGTCGCAGGTTTTCGTCGGATCCGGACCCGTGGTAAGCGCGATTTCTCCCGCGATAGTGATGATCGGCCAGAGCGCGACTCTGACGATCACCGGCGCGCTTTTCACGGGCGCGACGAAGGTCGAAGTCGACGACCAGTCGTCCACCCAGCTTACGAATCTCGTCGTGAACAGCGGAACGCAATTAACCGTCACCGTGCCGACAACGATCGCGTCCGGACTCTACAACGTGCGGGTCACGACGTCTCAGGGGACGAACGCGACCAGCGCGGCGAAACTTCGGATCGCGGACGTTCCCGCGGTGACGGACGCGAACGCAGTGCAGGCGTTCAACGACAACCAGAGCCTCAGCGTAACGCTTACGGGAACGAATTTCATCGCGACTAATGCGACCGGGAGTCCGTTCACCGTGACGGTGAATCTAAGCGACGCTTCCTCTGCCGCCGCGACGAACGTCACCGTGGTCAGCGACACGTCGCTTACGTGCAGCTTCGATCTGACGGGAGGAGGAAGCGCGGTCACTCCCGGACTCTACAGCTACCGCGTCACGACCTCGTTCGGGACGAACACATCGAGCGCAAAGCAGATAGCGGTGTTTCCGACGGACACCGCCAGCACGGGACCGTACTATCTGACGAACGCGCCGACGAGCGTGTCGCTTACGTACACGGATTCCGCGTCGAATTCGAAGAGCACGGGGATGCTGATCTACTATCCAGCGAACGCCACGCAGACCGACTTCCCGCACGGGCATTCTTTCCCGCTGATCGCGTTCGGCCACACCGAGGCGACGTTTGGCCTCGGAATCAGCAACCAGAGCTACGCGTATCTGATCAATCATCTTTGCAGCTTTGGAGTTGTCGTCGCGACTGTGACGCTTCCGTTCGACAACGGCTGCGGCTGCGTGACTCCGCCGACCACACAAAACACGGAAAGCAACATCGAGGGCGACGCTAACGCGCTGCTCGCGGCGATAGATTACGTCGCGGCGCTGAACACGAACAGCAACGTCTCGAACATTTATTTCTCGCATATAGACACCGCGAACTGCGGCTTCGGCGGCCACGGCAGGGGCGCGAGCGCCGCGATCGCCGCGGGGAAGAACGCCCAGGCGGCGGGGGACGCGCGCATCCAGGGGGTTTTCACGCTGGCGCCGATGCTTGATTCGATAACCACAAACAACTCTTCCACCGCGCTTGCGAACCCCGCTATGACTGGCTCGCCGACTCCGCCGAACGACGCGTACTTCCTGACGATGTCGCAACTCACGATGGCGGGAGATCTCGACAGTCTGTTTCCGTTCGCGTCCCACGCGAAGGTTGCTTACGACGCTGCGACGAATGGCCCCGCGAACGAAATGTACGCGATCGAAGTTGCGGGAGGCGATCACTTCGGCTTCGTCGATCCGAGCGCGTACCCGGCTTCCGGATCGCCGCTTTTAACGGGCACGCTACCGCACGGCGACCAGATGGGGCTGACGAAGCGCGTGGTCGCCGCGTTCATCCGTCGCCATCTCGCCGGAGACATGATCTTCGACACCGGAACCTCTGGAGTATTGACAGAGAGCACATGGAACGGCCCGACCTCCGGATCGAACACGATTAGCCAGCGCCTACAGAAGTAGCGGCCCACCGCATGCCGAACTAAATGAATTATATTTTAATAATTATTAACTCAATTCATAATGAAATATATCAATAATACTTTAATAACATTACGCTAATGCTTATAATATTAAATATTTTCTATTATTTTCATTTGATGCAGTCTAACAAGAATATAGTCCGAGCGCAATCGAATTATTGTTAATGTTCGTTGAAACATGCGGGCATCCACAAGTGGCCATGTGTTTAGAAACTATCGTAGGCGCCTGGGACCGCGGACGTCCTCGTCCGCAAAAGGTGAACGTTCGGTGATCCACATCGGATCGGAACGTCCCCGGCACTTTCCTTGCAGTCCGAGAAGTAATTCAGAGCGAAAAGGCGGCTTCCGAAGAAGTAGGTAAGTGCCGGGGACGTGGTTCACCGAACCAACACCGCAAAAACCGTCAAACGTCTCGCTTGACGGCTCCGAATTATCGATGTCGCTTGGTTGAGATAGTTTCTTAGTTGAACGCTCACAGTCCGTAAGCGCATCATTCCTTCTGCGTTTCGCCCGACTGTTTTTCGAGCGCTTTGATTCTTGTGTCCGCCTGCGCGATCAGCTCTTCGAGCAGCGCGGTCTTGGTGCTGAGCACCCCCGAATACGTCCGGAAATGCTCTTCCGCCTCGACTAGGCTTTTGTCTAGAGTATCCTTCAACCTGCGAATCTCCTCCGGGTCTAGCTGTCGAAGTCCTGAGCCGGAGTTTATCTTTGAGGCGGTCTTACGCAGCCGACCGAAAAGCACTACCATGAAAATGCCGAGTAGGATGATCGCGATGTTCGTTAGCCAGCCCTGGTTGCTTCCTCCTGCGTCCTGAGATGACTCTTCGATCAGAACCTCGATAACGCCGGAAATTTCGATCAGTGTCATCCTCGCCTCACGTAAGAGCCGCGGGCGTCCTGCCGCAGAAATCGTGGTCGCTTTCGAACGCATTCGCCATTGCGAGCAGCAACGGCTCCGATAGCTCCGGCCCGACGATCTGAAGTCCGATCGGGAGGTTCCCCGCGCCAAATCCGCAGGGAAGCGATATCGCAGGTATGCCGGCGAGGTTCGCGCTGACGGTGTAGACGTCGCAGAGGTACATCGCCAGTGGATCGTCCACTTTCGCGCCGAGTTCGAACGCGGTGAAAGGCGAAGTCGGGCACATGATGACGTCGACTTTCTCGAACGCGCGGCTGAAGTCGCGCTTGATCAGGGTGCGCGTTTTGAGCCCCTTCGAGTAGTACGCGTCGTAGTAGCCCGCGCTTAGGCTGAACGTCCCGAGCATTATCCTGCGCTTTACTTCCTCGCCGAAGCCTTCGGTGCGGCTTTTGAAGTAGACGTCATCGCGTTTCCCGGCGTCCTGCGCGCGGAATCCGTAGTGAACGCCGTCGTAGCGAGCGAGGTTGCTCGAAGCCTCCGCCATCGCGATTATGTAGTAGCACGCGATGCCGTATTCGGTGTGGGGAAGCGAAACCTCGACGATTTCCGCGCCCTGACTTTCGTACCACGAAAGCGCGCCGCGGACGCTATCTTCAACCTCCCTCGAAATTCCCTCGGTGAAGTACTCCTTCGGCACTCCGATCTTTTTTCCGCGAAGGTCGGTCTTCAGGCAGACGTCTATACTCGGGACCGACGCGTTAAGCGACGTCGAATCGCTTGCATCGTATCCGCAGGCCGCGCGGAACATCGCCGCGGCGCACGAGGCGGTCCTTCCCACGGGTCCGATCTGATCGAGGCTCGAGCCGAACGCGATAAGTCCGTACCTCGAAATCCGACCGTACGTCGTTTTCAGACCGACGACGCCGCAGAGGGACGCGGGCTGGCGGATCGATCCTCCGGTTTCCGAGCCGAGTGCGCCGTGGACGAGCATCGCAGCCACCGCGGCTGTCGATCCTCCGGAACTGCCGCCTGGAACCCGCGAAAGGTCCCATGGGTTTCGCGTCGGGAAGAACGCGCTGTGCTCCGTGGACGATCCCATGGCGAATTCGTCGAGGTTGGTCTTTCCGACGATGATCGCTCCGTTCGCTTTCAGCCGTTCGACCACGAACGCGTCGTAGGTGGGGACGAAGTTCCCGAGGATCTTCGACGCGGCGGTGGTCCGAACTCCGCGCGTGCAGATGTTGTCCTTGAGCGCCACGGGAATTCCAGCCATAGCTCCGAGGTTTTCGCCGCGGGCGCGTTTTTCGTCTATGACCTTCGCCTGCTTCCGCGCTTCATCTGCGCAGACGGTGATGAAGGCGGAAATCTTTCCATCGGTCTCCTCGATGGATTTGAGCGAATCGTCCGTGACCTCTCGCGCGCTAAGCTCCTTCGAGATGAGCTTCGCCGAGAGTTCGAGCATATTCATTTTCCGTATTTCCGAAACCCCTATTTTCGAAACCATTGTCAGCCTCAGTCCAGCACTTTCGGAACCAGAAAAAACGCCTCGTCCCTGCTTGGCGCATTCGCGAGCACCTCCGCCCTCGGAAGCGGCTCTCTTAGGGAATCCTCGCGCATTACGCTTTTCGTATCGACCGCGTACACCGTCGGCTCGACGCCTGTGAAGTCGAGCTGGTTCACCTTCTCGACGTAACCGAGAACCTGCCGGAACTTCTCGATAATCAAAGGCTCGTCCTCTTCCGCGATTTCGAGTCTGGAGAGGGTGGCGATCTTCCGAAGGAGTTCCTGTGTCAGTTCCATTTTTGCGGTTTTCCGGCGCTTGTTCGCGAGTCGTGAATTGTTCTGAAGGACTTCGGATTAAACCGCTTCCGGGAGTCCGTGTCAAGGCGATCGAAAGATAGCGCGGACTTCGGGTGCGCATGCGGGTTTATGCAGACAAAAAGTAAACCCAGACTCCAAACCAGCATTTGCGCACAGATGATCGCTAAATGCGGGAAATATCGGAATAGCGAAGTTCTGCCGAAATAATTTGTTTAGATGAAATTGTATTCGCGCCCGACAAAAATGGAAGCGACTACCTTCCAATGCCGACGATCCGCCATTTGTCATCTGTCTTCTTTACGAAGAAGTGTCCGGCGAAGGGACCGCCACCGCCGCTGAATCTTTCGAGAAAATGGAGTTCGACGACACCTTCGCTATCCGGTTCCGAGACCTCGAACAGTTCCGGTCCGAACACAGAGTACATGGAACTCTGGAATGGATCTCCCATCGATGAGCCATCGACCTTCGCGACCATATCCTGCTCCATCCGCGATGCGACGTCATCGCGCACCCCGGCTCTCGCCGCTTCTGGCACCTGTGCGAACCGCGGATCACGCCGCACAATCCTGTCCGCGAATCCTTCGAAATCGAACACCGCGCGCAAAATGTCCGCGTCGCCGAGCGAGTACGCCTTGAAGTACCCGATAACCGGATACGTGGGATCTGAAAGCGAAAGGAGGTCCTCTTCCGAAATCGACTCCGCAGGCTCCGATAGCTCGTCCGCATCGTCCTCGGTGAATATCTCCTTTACAACGCCCTCCTGAACGTCCGCCTCGAGCACGATGCCGTCCTTCACCCAGTACCTCGCTTGCACGTCGTAGAAGCGCTCCTCATCTTCGCCTTCCGTCTGACTGACCTTGAGTTTCGAAAATTCCACCCGTATCGCGCGCGTCCCATCGAGATTCGGGACGTCCTCCTCCGGGAATACCTCGTATTTCACGCTCGACCAGTCGCCTGTGGACTTCGCCTGCAGAGGGAACAGATACTCCTTCCCGGGCTCCCCCCGGAGCGCGACTATGATCGCGAACACTCGGTCAAGATCGCCTAGGATGGTCCCGCGCTCGACGTCGGTCATGGTCGACGAGTCGGCGATACCCGCGGTGGTGTCGACGTTCTCCACGCGATACTGCCCGCGTTCGCGGTTTATCGAAAAACTCTCCGTGGAGCTATCCGCATCGAGTCGCGACTTCCGTTCTTCGGAATAGCGGATGATCTTCAGGTCGTGTGTGACGAGTGCATCCCACGTAGCCGTGACCTCCGCTTCGTTCGGCATCAGAATGTTTGCTACGGACCTTATTTTGTAGCCTGTCCAGGATGCGAAGTCGCGGTCTCCCGGCACCGCGCCGCGGTGCTCCTCGATCTCGTATTTCGCGACGCCTATGATCTTCCCGAAAAAAAACACGTTCGCGCGGCTTTCCCCGATCAGCCCGGATTCGACCTCGCGCAACGACGAGATCAGCGCGCGCGATTCCTCGCCAAACTTCTCCGGCATAGGCGACTCCCCCGCAATCGCGTACCCTGAAATCGAAAGCGTCGCGACAAGCACGATCCCGAATATCGATGATTTTATCTTCATCTGCGTTCTCCTGAATGTCATCATAGCCGGATAGCCACAGTATACTCCGCGCTCTAATGTTCAAACAGCGAATTTTCTTCCGCGCGACATCGGCGGGTGCGAACGTGGATTTATGCGGACAAAAAGTAAATGTCGCTCTCCGTTCACTGTCAGCGTTGAATTCTTCGCGGCTTTGCGTCCTTGCGCAAAACACTAATAACGGAGGGTTCTGTATCGTTTTTCGCAAAGCCGCGAAGAATTGAATCGACTATGGTGCCGGTGCCTCGATTGTCGAAATTCAGCCGCTATGCCATCTTATAGAATTTTATTAAAAATTTCATATAACTGATTTTGATGGTGGATATGGTTGAACTCCGCTGG
>JANLHZ010000259.1 GCA_024653775.1 Planctomycetota bacterium
ACAAACGACTAAAAAATGCACCCTCATCCGGCGCTTCGCGCCACCTTCTCACGGAGGGAGAAGGATTTCACCATCACGCATTTGTGCAACAACGCCGCAACTATCCCCCACACTTTGGACCAGTCGGGACGTTCCGGCCTAGCGTGGTTCACCAAACAGATACCTATTTCCACTGAACCATCGAAAAAAGTCAGTCAACTTGAGGAATTACGAATTACGACTCTGTTCAATAGAAGTTCGTGGAACGACACCCGAAACTGCAAATACGATCGGTTTTTCCTTCGCTTCAGCGCGGAGACGCGGAGAGCGCGGAGAACCTATAACCCGATCGCCCCAGATGGCCGGCAATACAAAAGCAAAGCAGGCAACGGATAATCCCGTTCAGGTTTTTCGAGCTTTACATTACAGGTACAAAAATTGACGCCTGACGGTGGAACGAATTCTCCGCGTTACTCCGCGTCCTCTGCGGCTCCGCGCTGAGGATTTTAGTTTCCGTCTGCGATTTGATACGAACTTCTCATGAACACTGTCGAATTTTCGTTTTGCCGGGCGCGATTCAAAAACGATAATCGGGGCATGAAAAAACTAATCGATTTGACGGTATCGGAAATCGCGGCGAAAGTCGGCGGCAAAGTCCTCGGCGACGGAACCCTCCGGATTCTCGGAGTCGCGACTCTAGACAGCGCGGGTCCGCAGGACATCAGCTTCTTTCACAACCCGAAGTACGTCCAGAGCTTCCGGGATTCGAAGGCGGGCTGTGTACTCATCCGCGAGGATTCTATAGACCACTCACGGACCTTTATCGTCTGCGACGATCCTTACCTCGCGTTCGGAACGCTGCTTCAGGGAATCTGGCGCGAAAGCCTCCCGAAGCCGGGGGTTTCGGAACGCGCGATCATCGCGGATAGCGCTAAGGTCGCGGAGGGCGTCTGCATTCGGGAAAACGCTGTCATCGGCGAACGCACGACAATCGAAAAGGGCGCGATCGTATATCCTGGAGTCGTCATCGGGGACGACTGCGAGATAGGCCCCGATACGATTCTGTACGCGAACGTTTCGATATACAGCGGCTGCAAAGTCGGCGCGCGCGTGATCGTGCATTCAGGCAGCGTGATCGGCGCGGACGGCTTCGGATTCGCGACGGTCGGCGGAAAGCATCACAAAATTCCGCAGCTCGGCGGAGTGATCGTCGAAGACGACGTAGAGATCGGAGCCTGCGTCACTATCGACCGCGGCACCCTCGAATCGACGAGAATCGGACGAGGCACCAAGATCGACAACCATGTGCAGGTCGGGCACAACGTTCAGACCGGCGAAAATTGCCTTTTCGTTTCACAGTCGGGAATCAGCGGAAGCGCGAAACTCGGGAACAACGTCATCCTCGGCGGACAGGCTGGAGTCGCAGGCCACGTCACCATCGGCGATCGGGTGATGGTCAGCGGCCAGGGCGGCGCGACGAAGAGCTTCCCCGCGGACAGCGTCGTCGGCCATCTCGGAATCCCTCACGCGGAGTATATGCGCGTCCTCGCGCTCAGCCGGAAACTGCCGGAGATGCAGAAGAGGATAAAGGAGCTGGAAGCTGCGGTGGCTGGACTGCGCGCCAATGAGAATTGAGTGCTCCAGGGTTCTGTGCTAAACTTGGTTTGACGTTTTTTAGTTTGAGGACAAAATGAAGAATTTCGAAGACGCGATAAAATCAGCCAAGAAAAAAAAGCCGTTCAATAAATTTTATATCGAACTCACCAGCGGCGAGCGCCTAGAAGTTCCTCATCCGGAAACATTGATAACCGACACGCACGGCACCTGGGTACTCGCAACTTCCAAAAACGGCGTATCCATCTTCGATGCCGAGTGTATCGCGCAGATTCATTTTCCTCCCGCCGGATCGAAGGGCAGAAAATCTCCCGTCAAGTAAGATCACTCGCCGAGGTATTTTTCGGGGTCGAACCCGGTTTCCGGCATAGGGTCCATCGCTAGCCTGAACCCGAAGCGCAGCGAGCGCGCGTTTTTGCCGGGGCTTGCGACCCTTTCGAGCAGCGCGTTTCTCTGCGCGAGCGCTCCGCCGGACCCGAAGGCGCCGCCCATCGCGCGTCCATCTTCGAGCCACTCGCTGACGTTTCCCGTGACGTCTAGAATCCCCGTCGGGGAAACGTCCTGAGGATAGCTTCCCACCGCGCTCGGTCCCTGCTGGGTCAGGTTCGCGAACTCGGGGTCGAACTTCCCGCCCTGGAACGTGAAACTGATCAGCGGCGCGTTCCCAGACCCAGGCTGCCAGCGCGCGCCAATCTGCCATTCGTGAGGACGCGGCAGACGGTATGAATTTCCGGTTTTCGCGTTCAGCCAGTTTACATAGCACACCGCCTCGAAGTAGCCGATGCCCGAGACCGGATGCCTTTCGAAGCCGATCCGCGCGTGCGAATTCTGGAAATCCATCGGCCCGGGAAGTCCGTCGAGCGCGCTGACGAAGGTGGCGAGCGTTTCCGCGTCAGGCACTCCTGCGCGCTGCCACTCTTCGATGTGTTCCGCGGAGTACATTCCCGCGTCGACGAACTGCTGGAATTCCGCGTTAGTCACCTCATTGACTTTGAGGTAGAAGTCCGCGGGAAGGTCGCTCCGGAACTCCGCGGGAAGATTGCGGTATGCGCCGCGATAGTCATCCGCGACGTACAGCTTCATTCCCTGCGGCGTTTCGAGATGCTCCCGCGCGGTGATAGCCCAGGTTGCGAGGTCGCGGAGACTTCTGCGCTCGGTGTCGCTTTCAAGCGTCAGGACTTCCCCGGGAGCGTACTCCCGCTGCACGAACTCCAGAATTTCGACCGCGGCAATCCTGATCTTCCGCCAGTCCGGACTCTGCGCCGATTGCAGCGGCTGCACATCGCTGTGACCGCTCGCGAGCGCTTCGCGGATCGTTCTGACAAGGCCGTCCCGGACCTCCTGCTCCCAGCCGTTTTCGTCGGTGATCGGGAGTCCATCTTGCTTCGCCTCCGCGATCGTGTTTCTCGCTTCGATGTACTTTTCCCACGCGGTCTGATAGTTCTTCGTTCCGCGCGCGTCGAAGGCCTCGTTCTTCGGAATGTTGAAAAGCGCCCGCGCGAGACCCTCCTTCGCGCCGGGGTAGTGCGGCATGGCGCCCAGGACCTGTCGGTACGATTCCGCCGCGGCGCTGGGATTACTCGATACGTTGTCGGTCCCCGTCCTGAAAATCTGCTCCAGCTCCTTGTAGATGATCTGTAGGTCGCGGACGATCTGTTCGGTACGCTGCGCCTTTTCGTTGTCGACGTTGGTGGTTCCCGCGTAGTAGAGCATCGTGCTTGCGAGATCGTAGCCGTTGTTCACTAGCGCCGCGAGGGCGAGTTCGTACGCGGCGTCGAACTTGAGCCGCAGCGGCTCGACTCTACGGTTCGTCGGTAGAACCTTACCCGGAAACTTCTGAAGCGCTTCGTCGTAGCTGTCCCTAGGCTGCCTCGCCGCGACTTCGAACTTATCCATGGCGCTGAGGTAGTCCTGGCGTAGATTCGTGACCCAGTCCGACGCGGTTTCCCCTACTTCCTCGATTTTCGCGCTGACCCACATCTGGATTCCATCGACGCTTTCCGGAAGCGCCCCGATATTGGCGCGCGCGCTCGCGAGACTCGCGTTCCCCGCGCTGAGATACTTCGCGATCTGCCTTTCCTCGAGGACGTGCCTTTGGAAAAGGTCCGCCCGCGAGGCGAACTCGTTCACGTCGATCTTAAGCCCGCCGAGGCTCGACCTAAGCCCCGAGTGACGATCCCTGATCGCGCCATATTCGTCGAGAGAATAAGCCTGCTCCTTGTCGAGTTCGAACGTCTCGTTCGCGACGTTCGTAACGTCACGCTCGATCGAATCGAGCGACGTTCGCATCCCCGTGACGAGCGCCGAAAGCTCGGGCGCGCGATCCTCGAAATCCTTGTATCCCGGATGCGTAACGTTATCCGGGCATGGAAGCACCGCGCTGGAAAGCTCTTCAAGAAGCGCGTCGCCACTCGCAAGCGACTCTGCAAGCTCGCTGAACGCTTCGCTCGCGCGCCGGAGAGTTTCGTCGCTACTCTGTTTTCGTTCGCTTAGCCTTGTGACGAGCGCCTCCCGCTCGAATCTCTGCTGCTCCGCGCGGGCCGAGACCTGCTGCAAGTTCGACACGATGAGCGTCTGACGGGAGATCACTTCCGCGCTTTTCGGATCGAGCCGCGAAGCCTCGTCGTAATGGCGCTTCGCCTCCTCGAAGAACTTCAGCTTCTGTTCGAGATCCTGCGCGTCCTCCGCGCTCTTGAAACTCTGCTCGCCCGCCTGAAGAGCGAGATTGAAATTCGCCTCGCGGTCCTGCTCGTCCAGAAACCACTTGACGCCGAACGCCGCCGCGAAGGCAATCGTGATAACGAAAAAGCAGATCAGCGTTGTCAGGAGTTTGTGACGGACCGCGCGTCTGTACGTCCGCCCGAGCGCCCCGATAGGACGCGCGGATATCGGCTTTCCGGAAAGATAACTTTCGAGGTCTTCCGCGAATGTGTCGCAGGTCGCGTACCGTTTTTCGCTCACCTTCTCGATCGACTTCAGGCAGATCGTCTCGAGGTCCTTCGGGATGATCTTCCGTAGCTTCCGCGGCGGCATCGGCTCTTCCTCCAGGACGCGCATCAGAACCTCGTGGATAGTCGCGCCGCGGAAAGGACGCTCGCCCGCGGTGAGCATCTCGTAGAGGCATACTCCGAGCGAGTACTGGTCCGAGTGTGGGCCGACCGCGCCTTTGGTCGCCTCCGCCTGCTCCGGAGACATGTACGCGGGCGTTCCCATTATCTGGCCGCTCTTCGTGATGGTCGCCTGATCCTGCTCCCGCGCAAGCCCGAAGTCGGCGATCATCACCTTGTCGCCCTGCTCGAGCATGATGTTCGCGGGCTTGATGTCGCGGTGGATGATGCGATGTCTGTGCGCGTACGCGAGTCCGCGGGCCGCCTGTACGATGATCTTGCAGATGCGGTCCCAGCCGACCTCCTCGGTGCTGTTGCGGATCGCGTCGAGAAGATCCTCGAGCGAGCGGCCTTTGACGAATTCCATTGCGAAGTAATGGATTCCCATGAACTCGCCCATCCCGTACACCGGGACGATGTTCTCGTGCTGGAGCTTCGCCGCGCTCGCGGCTTCCCGTTTGAACCGTTCGACCGCCTGCGCGCTGGTAGCGACCTCGGCGGGCAGAATCTTTAGCGCGACCCTCCTGCGAAGTCCTTCCTGCACCGCCTCGTACACGATCCCCATCGCGCCGCGTCCAAGCTCCTTTACGATCCTGTACTCGCCTAGCATTACGCCCGGCTCGATGAAGAATCCCGCCCGCGTCCCCGATCCGGAGGACATCGGCCCGCGCTGTTTCGTAAGCGCGGTCCCTGGCTTCGGCCCCTTCGCGATCGTGAGTTCCGCCTGCGCCGCGTCGGGCGGAGGAAGCAGCTTCGTCTTGTCCGTCGATCCCGGACCGTCGCTCTTGTTCGCTAAAAGCGAAATCTCGACCTGATCGCGTGCCTTTTTCCCGCCCGCCGGAGCCTTGACCGGCTTCGCGGGGCGCGCATCCTTCTCCGGAGCCGCGTTTGCCGGTCTGGTAGCGGACGGCGCGCCGCGGGAAACTTTCGTCGGCGCCTCAGCCACACCAGACTTGAATGCCATCAGCGTGGCGTCTTCATCGGTCTCCATAACCCGTCTTTTAGACTCCGGCTCGATTTTAGTTGCGATCTCGTTTTTGTTTCCCGCCGGAGCATGGGCATTCGTCCTCTTAGTCTCCGCCGACTCGAATGCCATCAGCGTGTCCGTGTCGCCTGAGTTCGCGAGCTTTTCGCCAAGCGGCGTTCCGAGAACTGTTTCGTCGTTCGTGGCGTTGCCCTTGTCCTTCGCGTTCCTTTCGACGTCAGGCATCATCGCGAACATCTTCGCGGCCTCTTCCGGCGAGATGGGCTGGCTCTTCGTCTCGTATTCGGGAGGACTTTTGCCCGATGAATCGTTCATGTCGATTTTTATTTTGTCCTTCGGGCTATTGCCCGCGCCTGACATCATCGCGAACAGATCCGCGGCTTCCTCAGGCGATATGAGGTTGCTTTCCGTTGCGTCGTCGAGCGAATTTTTGTTCAGAGCTTTTGTCATCTGCTGCCCGTCCAGAACGGAAGCATCCTGGTTCTCGGGAGTGCTTCGAGATACAGGGGGGTCTGCGGATCTCCGGGTTCGAAAAGACTTTGCTCGTAGACCATCTTCTTTGCGAATTCGAACAGCTCGCCCAGGATGACGACTCCATCGTTGTCATTGTCCGCCTTCACCGCGCCCGAAGCGTCGCTCTCGGTGCCGAGAATCATCGCGTAAGTGAAAAGGCCGCCGAGATCGTCGATCGTGAGCGCATCCTGCGAACCCGCGGACGAAATGATGATGGTAACGTCCTGCGCCTCCGGACCGTCGAAAGAGGCGTCGTCTTCGATGCCCTCCGCGAGTACCTCGCTTGTCGCGCAGCGCCCTTTCGTCGTCCCGTTGAACGACGTGTCGAGAATCAGAATCTTGTGCGCGGCATCGATTTGTGAAATGGAATTCGCCAGCGAGACGAGCGAAATCGACGTCGCGGGAACGCGCTCCGAAATGCTGTCGAAGGTCAGAAGATGCGGCGCGTAGACCTTCGCGTCCGAAGATGGCTTCGCGAACGTCCCCATCCCGGAAAAGTAGACGATGATCGTATCTTCGCTCCGGGCGCGCTGCCTTATTTCGTCGATGGTCGAGTTCACCGCCGCGCTCGTCGCCTGCGCGCCTTCGAGTCTGTAGAGATAGCGCGAGTTCATCCCGCGGCCGTGCTCGGAATCGAGAAGCAGCGTCGCGAAGTTCGCGGTGTCGATGAGCGCGTTCGTAGCGGACGTCAGCCGGCCGTCGGAAATCTGATTCGCGCCGATCAGCAGCGCGAGGGTTTTCGATGTCGTGGTGTTGAGCTCGTCGAGAATCTCGGCCTGCGCTGCTTCCCCTCCTGTGCCGAGATGCACCGCGCTGACGCTTTCCATCTCGCCGATCGAATTGCCCCGCTGCCTCCGGAAATGCGTATCGCCGCGGAACACTCCGGAAAGTTTTGCGAGCATCTGTCTTTCCAGCTCCCGGCAAGTAAACGACGAAATCTCGCTGTAGACTCCCTGCCAGCCCTGTTCGTTGATCGCCTCGGGAGTATTGAACAGTCCGAAAAACATGAACCCGTGCGGCCAGTCGTCGAGATTCTGCTCTAGACCCTCGCCCACGGTGAAGGTCTCGTCGAATAGCGTCGGGTGCCCGCCGTGGACGCTGACGACCTTCACGCGCAGTTCCATGTCCACGCGGTACGTTTCGTCCGCGACGTAGCCGCTGCCCCAGATCGACGACAGCCACGCGAGTAGCGACCACCAGTAATTGCCGTTGAACTCGATGAACTTCGCCTGGTTGACCTTCAGCGTCAGAAAGATCACCGCGTCGAGATTCCTCTCGTACCCGATTCGGATGACGTCGTCATAAAACTCCTCCGAAGGTGTCACCGGCGCCGGAAACCTCGAAATGACCGACTCGTCCTCGCTCTCTGTCTGTAGTTCGCCCTGACCCGAATACAGCGCGGAATCGATGAACACCGCCTCCGAGAACAGTTTCCCCGAAGTTCGCCTGACCGCCTCGTCAACCTCGGATTCGGCTTCCGCTTCGTCGTCGGACGCTGGAGCCTCCTCCTCGTCTCCCAGAAGCGAAAGCCTGAAATCCGTGGGATATTTCGTAGTGTCGGTCCAGTCGATGACGCTCAGGAACCACTCGCGGAACTTTCCTTCGTCGATCATGGGCGAGTAGTTCGTCTTATTCGGGAGGTCGTTCGTCCTTCGATCGACCATATCCACCAGCGGCGCGATTCCTACCTTGAAGGTGCATTCTTCAGCGCCTTGCCTTAAAGTCCAGAGGTCTTCGTCGTTGATGCGCGCGTCCTGTTTGTACGACGCGCACGATGCAAAACAAAGCAGCGCAAGAATGCCAAATGAATTGAGTCTTTGCCAAGACGCCAAAATTGCCTCTAGCCGTCCAAAACTCCGTAAAATTCTTCTGAACAAAAATTATATGAGCACAGGCGATAATGTCAATCGACCCGCCCACGAATCCACGAATTGCTCCGACATCAGCTTTTCCAAAACTTATCGCGCGAAAACCTTTTGTATTTGCAATTTTTCGTCTTGAGGCTTCTTCAGCATTTTGATTAAATAGATGTATAAGAACGCCCAGGTTACAGAAAAGGAGACGGAAATGAGGAACGTTCAGATATGGAAACAGGGGGGGATAGGTTTCTAAGGTTTTCGATTCTCGCCGGGTTGTTTTTAATGTTCTCTTTTGCCGGGGACGCCAAGGAGCGGTACTCGGCGCGGCAGACGGAATCGAAACGCGGTTCCCCGTCGAAAGAGGGGATTATCGACGTCGGCGGAATCTGGGTTGTCGATAACGACACAACCAGTTTTTCCTGCGCGCTCGACTCCAGTCATTCTTCGCTGCTTCACCCGATCGGACTTACGCCGTCGTTTTTGATTTCGCAAACCGGAAACATTATCGAGGGCGCCCCTTTCGACCCGGACGCAATCAGCACCACCGGCTCGGGGGAAGTTACCGGAAACACTCTTGTCTACAACCTTTCGGTCGTCAGTCCGTCTAGCGAGGCGCAAACCGAATATGAACTAACATTCTCTTACCAAGGAGAAGTCTGTTTCGATGAAGGCGGAAACATCTGCTTTATCGAGGGAACTTTTCAGGGAAGCGGAAGCGGCGAATTCCCCGATTTCAGCGGTGACGAACCGACGACCGTATCCGATTCGTGTTCGTGGGAAGGAACCTTCACCGCGTGGATATTTCCTCTTCCGCTACTTGGTTCAAGTCTGACGCTTACAAGTCATGATCGCGTCGCGCACAGCGAAGAGACGTTGACGGTTTGCCCCGGCTCTGAAATATCCCTTACTCAGCGCATCGAGTCCGGCGGGACCGCGCCGAGTCACATTGCGGAAACCGTGGCGCAGGGCATGGAATTCGTATGGACCGATTCCGCGAACCCGGATGGATTATCCCTCGATGACGAAGTCGTATTTGATGATGATAATTTAGGTCTTATGATTCAGGGCGACTTCACGGTAGAAGGTCCGGATACCGGAATGCTGACGGTAATCCCGGTGAATGACGGTGAAGCGTTCGCGCTTTCGATAAGCGTCATAATCGTCACTCCGAACGCGCTTCGTATCGTCCGCGCTCCAATACGCGCTCCTGATTTGGAAGAATTCGGTATCGTTGAAGTCAGGCAATCGCTGGAAATTCCACGGGATGAACCGATTGACATAACGGCTGTTCCGACATGGACGGGGCCGAACGGGATTCTTGACGATCTTGGCGCGGGTGACGATGTGGACTGCTTCCACCTCGCGGGTTATATCGAGGACTTCGATGTGGAGATAGAGGACTTCAGACCGAGGGGGGACCATGTGACGATTTCATCCGGAGTCATCGCTGTTCCGGAGGTTGGGGTAGCGACTGTCGCAAGGATCGTCGCGTCCAGAACCGGACACGGGACCATCGCGTTCTTTTCGCACCCGAACATTCCGGGGGTTCCCGGGCTGACGCTTCGAATACCCATCCGGGTTTTGACTCCGCTCGTTCCGCTTCGCTGCGACGACGTGACATCCACATCGTCGCTTTCGGGTCCAACGGCGGTATGCGAAAGCGTTATCGAGTGGGTGTACAATGTGTCGTTCGTCCACAGCCAGGGGCAACCAATAACGATTTCGTCCTTCGAATACGATGTAGTCATCGCTTTTTCACTGAAAAGAATAAGTGCCGTAATCGACAGCGCGAACGTGGGAGATGAATTCGTTCCCGCGCTCGAAGGTGAGCGCGTTAATTACACCTACACCAGAACGAACTTGGTCGGCAATTCGCTCGAAATCAAAGTAAGACTGGAACTTCGTAACGAACCGGCAGATGATATATTTGATTCTGTTTGGTTCTATATCAACCCTGGAAACGCGGAACTGATCGTTGGCGGGACGCTCTGTAACGTGTCTAAACCGCCTGCCAAATCGTGGCGGACATACTTAAGAAGTGTTTGTACCATCAACCTCTGCTTCGTGCTATTGTATACAGATCACACGGTTCCGAATGTCGAACTTGGCGCGGTTGATACTAACTCGCCACTTTTCCAGAATTTAACGACGGCTAATCCTGATGGGACTTTCCGTCAGGATAGGGACGCGATAATCGCGCTTCAGGACGCGATGAACGAGATTTTGGAAGACGCGTTATGTATGAACGTGAGAATCAGCGTTATACTCCGCGATTTTGACAAGTTCTTTTCCCAGTGGAACGAAACTTATCCGAATTTGCCCGAACCCGAGATTTTCGATCTGCCGGATCGTCGCAGGGTAGTCGAGATAAGCGACAGCCAGGCTGGCGCGAACGAGTTTACAATTGAGATGGACAAAGGAACCAAGTGGTTTCTGACGCCTTCGGCTTACGATCCTCCCCATCGAAGCGCTATAGATAGGCCGACCGATCCGCTCCCGGATTTCACACTGGAACCGATTTCGATCCCTAAATACGACGTTGGCTGCATACCGTTCTTTTTCTTTAACGATATCGACGCGAAAATATCATTTGGAAATGCAACCCACACCGAAGGCAGCGCGATCGGCATTACCAACTGGGACGTTGATGCAAGGCCGAACTTCACTCCGCCGGACGACATTGCGAGACTGACGCCATCCGCGAATCCGGATACGGAACCGGCGGGGACGAACGAGATTCACGGTCCAAGCGCGCCTCGGACCGCCGTATTCGCGGACGAAAGCGCGGGACTGGTCGGAGGCGCGATCGACACTGGCAAACTGGCGCGGGACTTCAGCCGGGCGCTGGCGCAGATATTCATCGGTCCGCACCCCGCGCCGGGAACGCTGCTCGATCCAGCATCGACGAATAACGATGTGCCGCCGGAACTTTTCGACACCTCGAAGGACATGAGAGATAACGATGGAGACTTCATCGAGTTCCTGAAAAAGCTCGGTTGCGAGGACTGAGTCCGTCCGTATTGCACAAAAAAATTCGGTTCACCGAACTTTTGTGACGTCGAAATCTAAATCTGATCGTCGTTTTCCGTCAATACCTCCGGAACGGCCGGAGCGGGACGAACTCCTTTCCGCCGATCGGGACGGGACCTTCCTTGACAAGTATCGTGCGGGTCTTCTTCACTGCGTGGTGCTGCACCGTTTCAAGATCGATGTCCGCGAAGTCGACGTCCTCCTTAGCCCGCTCGAAAAGGTCGGGCGCGGTGTTCGAAAGCCTCGAAAGCAGATCCTTCGCCTCACGGACCTTTCCTAGCAGTGACGCGCAGGCCGCTTTCAGGTAGCGTTCGACGGAGGTTTTCGCGTACAGACTGCCGTAGAAAACTTCTGCCTCCTCGAAGCGATCCGTGCAGACGCACGCGCGCACGAGTGCCGCGCGGATTCGGGCGCCGACCTTCATCCCCCGAGCTAGCGCGTTCTTGCCGATGTTGTACGCGTCCTTGTATTTGCCTTCCCGCGCGAAAACCTCGGTGATGCACTCGAGCGCGAAGATATTGTCCTTCTCGATAGCGAGAACCGCGCGCATCCACTTGTGCGCGCTGGACGTGTCGCCTAGTTCGAGGTAAGAAAGCCCGAGATTCCTTGCCGCTGGCTCGGACGTCAGCTTCTCCTCGCGGGTTTCGAGGAAGTCGCGAATTCTTCTGAAGTACCTTCCCCGGCTGAGGATTCCGCAAATATTCTCGATCAGTTTGTCGTCGCGGTCCCGCGTGAGCTGCGAAAGAAAATTCTGGAGGTCCGTCAGCGCCTGAAGCCGACGTCTGACGTCCGCGAACCCCGCGTGTGTCTGCGCGATTTCGGACAGCGCCTTGATCGCGCCTTCGAAATCCCCCCGGCACGCAAGCTCGTGGTGGGCGATGTACTTCTCGCGAAGGACGCCGCCCTCGTCGAACCCGGAAATCACCTTCGATATGAGATTCCGGTAGTATCCCGTCTCCGACTCCGAATATTCCCTGGGCGGCTTTTCGATCATCTGCGCGATCGCGTCGCGCTTTTCGTCGCGTAGTTTTCCGAGGAATCTCGTTTTCGCAATTTCGGAAGTGCCCGCGACCGCGATCGCGATCTCCTCGTTCGAGTATTCCGAAATCGCTTCGTACACCGCGCCCGAGCCTGCGCGATCGAGGAGTTCGTTCCACTCGTCTGGATCTATGACTTCCCGCGCGTCCGCCTCGAACTTCATAATCCGCTCCGCCACGACGAAACGTTCCTGCGCCTGCTCGTCAGTCCCGATTTTAGAAGTCGCGTAGCCGATTTCGAGATCGAGGTCGCTTTTCTGACGTTCGCTCATCGTCTTTTTGAACGACAGGACTATGGTTTCGTCAAGACCCGCGAGCGCGATCCCAAGCGTCTTCAGCCCGCAGACCGTGGCGACGAGCGACTTCTTCCAGGTCTCGTCCAGCGACGCGAGCCACCCCGCGAACGGCCGTCCCTCGAGAAGCATCGTCCTGCGCATCCTGCGCTCCTCCGCGAAGAAATCCGCGAGAACCTGATAATCCTCCACCTGGATCGCGCCCTTTTCTATGCAGCGCACGATAGTTTCCGCGGTGCGCTCCTTCGCGTCCGGCGCGAGCGAAATCAGTTCCGTCTTCTTCGTGTCCCCGATGTACTTCAAAGCGTCGTCCCGAAGCGCCGGCGAAAGCGCGAAGAGGATCTTCTTGTACGTCTCCTCGTCGTACGAATTCGCCGCGGTCGCAAGAGTCTCGACCTTCAGACCCTCGGAGATCAGCCGGACGACGAACCGCTGCAGCTCGGGCACGCTCATCGAACTTATGACCTTGCGAAGCGAGAGAACGTTCTGCGTCCGCGCCTGAAAAATTTTCGGTCTGAGGTTCTGCAGGAACTCGTAGAAGTCGGTAAGCTTCGAAGGACTTCCCGGCGTCTCGCCCGCGAACGCCGCCGCGAGTTTGTAAACGAGGCTCGCGGGGACGATGATCGTCATCTCGCCGACGATGCTTTGCGATAACGCAGGCGAACTAAGGATTTCGATCGCCACCGACGCCGCGAAACGCTCCCTGAAATCGATGTTCGAGATCGTCCGTACAACCGGATCCTCGGCTTCGTACTTCAGTTCCTTCGAAATCTGCGAAGATACGAATTCCGCGCTCGAAGCGAACAGCGCGCGGAAGAACGCGCCGAGCTTTCCCGCGAGATGGGAATTCGATTTCACACTCTCGTGCGATGATTTGGAAAGCGCCGTCAGAAACGTCTTCGAAGTTTCGCTGACGAGGACGTAAAACTCGGACTGCACCGCGCCGAGAACTTTGACTTTCGAGACGAGGAAGGTCTTTTCCGTCTGCATCGGAAGCTCGCGCACGCTGATGTGCCGCGGAAACAGCGACATCGAAGGCGACACGAGCGATGAGACCGCACCGCTCAGATCTCTGATGAGCAGCAGGGACAGAAATCGACCTCCCGCGGATGCGATCGGAGGTAAGCCGCCTGTCGGTTCAGTAGCCATAAGTTTCCCCTTTTGAGGCCATTATCGGCAATTTGGCCCCCCGGCCTTGAACATATTCATTCTACCACAAGTTCGACTTGACTCCTAAAATACTCGGCGAGTTCCATCCACGTATGAATCTGGGAGATTCTGCCTCACACGTTTTCGTTCCTCTCAGTTGAAGTTCGGGAGACGCGAGGATATATCTGTGCTTGTATTCAATACCAATTTCTCGCGACAAATATGTTCAAACCGATAATTCTTACCCACGGCGGAGTTGGCAGCAGAAGCGACTACAGCGACGGCTGCAAGTTGGCCGGGGATTCCGCGCTCGGGAAACTCGCCGGCGGGGTAGCCGCGCTCGACGCGGTCATCGACGCCGCGCTGATTCTCGAAAACGACGAACGCTACAACGCAGGCACCGGAAGCAACCTCAAACTCGATGGACGGTGCGAGATGGACGCGGCGCTGATGACGAGCGACGGACGCTTCGGCGGAGTCGTTTGCGTGCAGAACGTCAAAAATCCAGTCCTGCTCGCGAGAAAGATCATGGACTCGCCGCACAACCTTCTCTGCGCGGACGGAGCGCTCGACTACGCGAAAAAGCAGGGCCTTGTCACGGGAGACTTCCGCACCGACAAGGCCCGGAAAAGGCTCGAGGAAGCGCTCGAAAGACTGCGCACAGGCGCGCTCCGCGACAGCGAACAGCCCTGGCGGGACTTCCCGTGGAACGGAACCATAGGCGCGGTTGCGAGGGATAGATACAATAACCTCGCAGCGTCGGTAAGCACCGGAGGCACGTCGATAATGCTTCCAGGGCGCATCGGGGATTCGCCTCTCATAGGCGCGGGGATTTACGTGAGTCAGATCGCAGCGGTGGTCTGCACCGGCCACGGCGAACAGATCACCCACCATCTTTCCGCGAAAGAGGTTCACGATAGAATCCGCGCAGGAGAGAGCGCACAGGACGCGTGCGACCACGCAACCGACTGCTTCCCCACCGAACTCAGCTTCGGCGTGATCTGCGTGACACGCGTCGACTACGGCGCCCAGGCAAACCAGGAAATGGCGTGGTTCGCGTCCCACTAAGTTAGCGTCTTATTCCTCTGGAACGAATCGATAAAGCCTCCAGCCGCCGTCTCCAATGTCGATTCGCTCGATAGCGCCTTCCCGCTCGAAAGCCTCGATTCTGCTTACAAGGGCTATCGCGTACATCGCCGGCCCGCGGTGATGGTATAGGTCCATAGTGACTTTTCCCTTCAGATCGTGCCAGTCGACGAGCAGGTATTCCAGACCGCGGAATTTCATCCATTTCCGGAATTCCCCGACGCTGAGTCCAGGGATCGGAAGCCACCCCTGATCGTGAAAAAGCGCCACGAACGGCCTCGGCATCAACATCGGATAATTGGATATGAATCCAAGTTTTTCGCGATCCGATATCGACGGCAGAACCTTTATCACTTTCTCCGCCATCGCGGCTCCGTGGTATCCGGATTCGAGAAATTCCGCTGGCGTTTCCTTGCCTAAAACGCATCTCGCCCGAGACGCGCAGAAAAAGCCGATCAGTCCCACGCCGAGAAACAATTGCAGTACGATAAGCAGCAGGAATATCTTTTTGAGAGAATTCGATTTTATTCTATCGAATGAAAGCGCGAATGCTATCGCGAACAGCGGCAACAATCCGAATGCGTACCTTGGTTTATTGATATGTGAAACCGCGTAGAATGTTATCAATCCGAATGCGAGGGATAAAATAAGTATCCATCTATGACGACTGTTCATAGGAAGAATAAATAACGCAAGTATTCCCATAACCGCGGCGAGACCCCAGGAACTCTTTATTCTGTCGATAAGTTTCGAAATAGAGTCGGACCTCGTATTGCCATCGAGCAGTCCGCGAACGTCTGAATGAAATCGCTCGACATTTTCACCGATAAATATGCTTGCGAAATACATTCCCCCGTCAAGTAGCGTCGATCTGCGCTGGGCGTCGTACAGATTTTTGAATTCCGTAGTATCGCGAACGTATTTCTTCGCGTCCTCGCGTTTCCATATCATTCCTTTGTCTTCATAGCTCACCGACAAATGATAATTGCCATAGAGTTTTTTATAGAAAAGCGTTCCGACTTTGTATGAATTGAAAATATACCAGTGCCCGCCGATGATGAATGCTATCAGAAATGGAATTGCCAATAGTTTAGCAAGCGAGAATATTAACTGCCGGTTGGAAATTCCCGCGCGATCGAAATATCTGGCCCCGACGCATACAGTCACAATAAATATAAGCGGAATGAATGCAATAGCATTGGTTTTCGCCGCGATAATGAACCCGGCTGTAATTCCGATATCGAAAAACGTCCCCTTCGTTACTTTGCCCCGCCGTTTTAGGGCGGACGCGACGACCGCGATGAACGCCATCGATCCGATCAGCGGCAGGGCGTCCATCATTATCTGAACGCAGTATATTATCGTCGTAGGCGCGAATCCGACGAGCGATAACATAATCACGCCGCCCAGGTTTCCGGCAAGCAGTCGTCCGACGCCGAAGGAAAGTATCCACAGCAATAAAAGCCAGAAAGGCAGATACAGATTCGCCGCCGTTTGTTCGAACGTCTCCGAGATTACGAAAAACTGATGGATAAAAAATGGATGCAAATGCTGGTGAAGATTTGCATCATGTGCAAATGGTTTTCCGTTTTCGACAAACTCCCGCGGCACTTCCAGATGATACATCAGTGCGTCGTTCGATCTCTGCGGCGCAGCATTGAAAAAGCATAGCAGCGCGAACGTACCCGCCAATAATAGTATCGCAATCTTCGACAGCGGTCTTTGCCTTACGAATGCGATCTTGAACTGACTGACGTCAGTTTTGAATACAAGTTTAAGTCCAGGAATCGATAATAGTAGCATCATTGCGGATACTATAATTATGGACCATGGTTTATACCCTACTGTTATGCCAGCAGCGAACAGCGCAACCAGAAATAACGTCAACCCGGTTATGGCGTCCAGCGCGAGATCGCAGAAAATGTCGGTTCTGCGGGAGCCGAATTTGCTTCTTGCGTATCTACCGGCGCCCAATGAGACGAGGAAAAAAAGCGCACAGATACAGAATCCGATAAACCAGTGGTAAAGCATAAGCGATTCTCGAATGTACACGAATGGCGGTGCCCGGCTCTGCGAAGGCAGGTTCCGTACAGGTTAACAGCGCGACCGGGCTTTGACACGTCTGTATTCGGAATTCGTAACTGTTCATGGGGTAGTTCGCGTTCGTAGTGGCGCCGTAAGGCGTTTCTTTGATCCTCTACTATCTGGAAATATGCTCTCACGAGCACACTACGAACAGATTCCCGCTATAGACTGCGAACTACCACGTGAACAGTTACCGGAATTCGATCTCCCGGCTGGGCGATTTCGCTTGCCGCGGTTGAAGTTCCGTCGCTGCGGAGATATATCAGGGTGTGGCTCGTTTCCAAATTTTCGCTGTGAAAACGGAGGATCGAACGCTCCATTTCGCGCCGGTCGTTCCGGAAATGACGCGATCCGCGGCTGTCGATCCAAACTGGCGATGCACATCTTTTTTTTTACATCCTACGATCTTTCGGGCAGCGAAGGCGGGTCGATCAACGAGCGCGAATTTCTGCTCTGTCTCGATTCGCTCCTCCGCGAGTCCGGCGGCTCTCTGACGGTGCTTTCACCAGAGCCTGCGAACGTATTCGAGATGCCGGAAGGATGGATAACCTACAAAATTGCGCAAAGGCGGAACAGTTTCAGATACGCGCTCTCGATAAGGTCGATCGTCAGAGACGCGCTCGCAAAGGCGCGGAGACCCGATCTTTTCGTGATGCGGCCAGAGAACGACAACCTACTCGTTCCGCCGACGCTGGTGAATCTCGGTATTCCCTTCGCGCTGAAGACCCTCGAGGACATTTACAGATTTTTCCGCGGCTCCGACACGCTGAAGGCGCGGCTGCTAGTCATTCTTATCCGGCGGTATCTCAGATATGCGCTGCTTCGCGCAAAGCTGATCGACGTATGCACGCCCGAGTACGTGAAACTGTACTCCGAGCGCTTTGGGTTGTCGAACGTGACTCTCGTCGACAACGGCGTCAACGTCGCGAGGTTCCGCCCTCAGGATCAGGTCGGTTGCAAGGCGCGGTGGAACCTTGCGGACTTCAGCCCGCTTCTAGGCTACTGCGGGATCCAGCCCGCGGATCGCGGCGTACGCGAATTCATAACCTGCCTGCCCGCGCTCGCGAAGGAGTATCCGAACGTCGGGCTTGCGGTCGCGTGCAGGTCGGACCGCGCGGACGAGCAGAGCGAATCGCTGCGGAAACTAGCGATGGATCTCGGCGTCAAAGAGCGCGTAAGATTCATCGGCGAGATTCCGTACGAAAGCGTTCCGTCGTTCATCTGCGCGACGGACCTCGGCATCGCGCTCGACCTTCCGGAACGCGTCAGAACCATCGGCAACGCGTCGCTGAAGATCAGGCAGTACGTCGCATCCGGAGTGCCGATAATCGCGGCGAAGGGAACGAATGCGTCTATCGCTACCGCCGGGATCTGCAATGAGGTGACGCCTTCGGACGCGGACGAAGTTCTTCACGCGGCGAGGGAAATCCTCGCGAGAACTCCTGGGGAAAGGTCGGAACGCGCGCTCGAAAGCAGAAAGTTTGCGGAAGAAAATCTTGCGATCGAGGTGACGTGCAAACAGCGGCTAGATCTCTGGCGAACAATCGTCGGCTAAGGAGTCTAAAATAAATAAATTATACATCTCACATCTCATCTTCACGCCATCTTCGCTTTGCGCTCGGTCTCGCCATGACATCAAGATAATGGCTCACCGGAACTGCAGCTACGCCTCCGGTTTCGCTCCCTCGCGCAAATCGAATCTGACATAAATCTGAGCGCGATTTTGTATGATTTATTTATTTTAGCCTCCTAACGTGCGCGGCTCTCCAGGATGTTCACCGCGTTCTGACCCATGATCAGCTTGAACGCCTCGTCTCCGATGCGAAGGCTTTCGACGAACTCGCGAAACGGCAACGGGAAGTTGTCGGTGCCGAAAAGGATTTTGTGTTTGTACTTTTCAAGAAGCAGGCGCGCCATGTTTTTATCCCGGCCCAGTTTGTGGAACGCGCTCGGCGCGGAAATATCCGCGTACATGTTGTCGTAGGTATCGAGAAGGCGGTTCGGGACGCCGTAGCCATCGATCTTCGACCGCAGGAGGTCGCGTTCCCGCAGAGGCTCGTCCGCGAAGCACTGCCACCAGAGCGGTCCATGGCCTATGAAGCGGATGTTCGGATACTGCGTCAGCCTGCGTTCAAGCTCGGCGAAGTTTACGAGGTATCCCGCGAAGACGCGCTCGAGGCGCTGCCTCGTCCTCCGTAGCGGCGCGAAGACGATTTCGATCTGATCGAGAATCTTCCTCGGAAGTCCCTCCGGGCGGAGCGCGTTGTAGAGCTTACTCAGTCTGACCTCCGTCTTCGTACTGCCGCGATACCAGGGGAACGAACCTTCCATGTGCATCGTAAGCGGAAGACGGTAGCGATCGCAGACTTCGAGCAGCGGATCGAGCTTCAGAGATCCCCAGTCGAGCGTGATCTTCAACTCGGAGCATCCCGCCATGCCTTTCTTCACCCACATTTCGAGCTTCCGCGCGGCGTCGTCCCCAGTCGGGTCGGGAGCGTACATCGGAACGAAGCGGTCTGGCCAGGAAGTGAACGCGTTGTGGATTCCGTGCTCGTCGAACCACATGTAGATCGGATGCGTCGGCGCGTGCTCCTCCCAGGACATGAGCCAGCACATGTCGATCCGCTCGCGATCCATATATTCGAGCAACGACCTTGGCGTCGCGCCGAAGATTCGAAGATGAGTGTGCGCGTCGACTCTCGGGCTGGTTTTCATCGCTTCATATTGTTTGTCGCACGAGCTATTTACAAGAAAAACGTAACTGTTCAGGGGGTAGTTCGCGTTCGTAGTGGCGCCGTAAGGCGTTTCTTCGATCCTCTATTATCTGGAAATATGCTCTCACGAGCACACTACTACAGAATCCCGCTATAGACTGCGATCTACCCCGTGAACAGTTACGAAAACACCAGGCGAGATCAGCGGACGCGGGATTCCGCAGGTTGGTTCCACCAGTTTGCCGATGTCCCCATTCGCGATTTTCCAGGCGATATCGTTGTGTACCGCATCGTCGTGCGACGCCAAGAAAAATAGCATAAACATGAGAAGTAAACCAAAGCAGGTCTCGACAACCCATTTGGGAATCAGCGGCTTGTCACGCTTGACCTGAGCGAATCCCGTAACGCAATGACCCTGATTTACGTTCATCGCTGCGATTTTCATTCCGGCGGAAACGGGAAGAAAAGCTCCTCATCGTTTTTGACCATTTTCACGCCGTCGAAGCTGATGGCGGTTACGCGGTAGTCGCCCAGAACCTGATCGACCTCGATCGCGAAGGCCTTGTTCGTCCCGAGGTCGGTGATGTCCGCGGTGGATCGCGCGGGAATCGAACTCGGGAAGACGCCGTTGACTCTGAACGGCCCGACGACGCGGTCCGGAACGCCCATCACCCCCGTGGGACGGAGTCCTCCCGGCGCTGGCAGCGACTGTGCAGGCGGATTCTGCTGACCGCCAGGAGAATAACTCTCCTCGATGGCGCGAATCAACTCCTGCTCGATCCTGCGGACGTCCGTTTCGCTCGGAATCTCTGCCGCGCTTTCAGATCGAGTCGGCCCTTCGTCGTCTGCTCCGGCGCCTTGCGCGGAGTCGGCGGTCGCAGCGCCCTCGGAGTCTGCCGGGTTCGAGACTTCCTGAGCCGTGGGAGTCTGCGCGGGCATGCTCGTGGCAGGGGAACCCTGAGCGCCCTTCGGATTTTCGGGCGCGTTCTCCGAGCCGCCATCGGATTTGAACAGCCCTTTGATCTCATCTCCGAAGATTACCGCGATCGCCGCGACGAGCATCAGAACGCTCAGAAGGATCGTCGTGCGGCTGGCGCCTCCGGGAGTTTTCGCGTTCACAGTTTCGACGTTGTTTTCGGATTCGGACATTTCAGATTTTAGCCACGCGCCTGACAGGGCGCCAAAGTTATCGAGATTTCAGCCAC
The DNA here is from genome assembly GCA_024653775.1 of Planctomycetota bacterium. GTDB lineage: Bacteria > Planctomycetota > UBA8742 > JACQVU01 > JANLHZ01 > JANLHZ01. The sequence continues at coordinate 20,657 of JANLHZ010000259.1, forward strand.
GTGCCCGACAGGGCGCCAAAGTTATCGAGATTTCAGATTGAATTCACACTCGATCCTATTTTCTGACTACTGACTACTGACTACTGACTACTCGTCCGCATTACTTTTCGCACTCACCCCGGTCCGTCGCACAAGGCAATCTCCCGGAGTGGAGAGGGTCTATTAAAGTTACAATGTCATCCGACGGGTACAAAGAACTTTTGCGATGAAGTAACGAGCGCGAGCGTCACGCCCGACTCGTTTATGTCCTCGATGACGTAGCCGCGGCCAGCAAGGATGACGCGGCTCGAAATCGTGAGCGGATTCATATTCGCGACGCCGTCGGTGAGGAACGCGGTCGCGACGCCGCCCTTGATTATTCCGCGGCATTTGACGTCCGGAAGCAACTGAGGCCTCGTGTATCTGATCAGATCGCCTATGGAGGAGTCGCTGATGGTGTCCGGCTTCGCATCGGGCGCAAAGTCAGGCTGGATTTCCACGTCGGCCATGTCGGACGCGAGCATCGTCAGCGCGTTATTTCCCGCGAGGTCGCGCAGGTCCACGCGGCCCTCGCTGACGGCGATCTGAAGCCGAATCGCGTGCCACGCGTAATCCCAGTCCGGCTCTCTGGCGGCGATGAGGGTCCAGGAATTCTCTCCCTTCTCCGCGTGGATTCCGACGGAAAGCAGCGCCACTCCGATGAAGTTCTGGAACTCGTTTTTCGAAAGTCCCTTGCAGTGAAGGCTGATGCGGGAATCGAGTCGGACGCGGACGGACGACGAGTCGATTCGAACGCCTTCGAGTTTCTGGATGCTCTCGATCAGTCTTCCCACCGAGGCGTGGTCGAAGTCCATTTCGAACTCGCCTTCGCCCTTCGAGAACGATTCCGCGTTCGGTTCTATGAAGATTTCGCTTCCGCGCTGAATCGCGGCGAATGAACCCTCCTGCACCCACGCCGATCCGGACTGGAACCTGAAGTTGTACGCCTGCGACGGTCCGCCGCTGGCTTTCGCTGAGCGCTTGCTGGAGAGCGTCGCGTCGACGCGTCCGTGCTTCAGTTCGAATGCGGTGCCCGTGACGAGCAGGAACCTCGTGCGTTCGGCGACGGTGATGTAGTTGTTCCCCGGAAACTCGATCACCATCTCGGCGCCGCCATTAGTCCTGATTTCCGTGCCCTGTGGAAGTTTCTCGCCGACAATGGCTTTGCGCCACCCGCCGCCGAGGCTCTGAACCATCGCGTCGCCTTTGACCGAGTCGACTTCGAATTCGACCGCGGAGACGACCGGCGCGGGCTGAACTCCCGGCGTTCCGGAACCGTTTTCGCCGAAGTCGCGGAAAATATAGATCAGCGTAAGGCACACGACGACGATGGCGGCGACGTTCGAAAACACGAAGAACCGGCTTTTCCAGAAAGGCGTAGAAGCTTGTACGAACGCTGCGCCGGATACGCTTTCCTCGCCGCGCTCCTCGCGAATTCTCGCCTTCAGACGCTCCATCCCTCCGGGCGGCTCGGCGTACGGATCGAGCTTACCAAGAAAGTGATAGCCGAGTTCCGCGTCCTCGATTTCCCGCAGGGTTTCCGGGTCCGCCCCGGCTGCCTTTTCCTCGTCGACGAGACGGAGGAACTCGTCTCTCGAAAGCCCGCGGTCGCGAAACTGGAAATAGTATTCTTTGAGTTTATCTGTCCGCATATCAGTCATTCCCAATTCTCAACTCTCAACTCTCAACTCTTAACTCTTAACTCTTATCCCGCCTCCATCCCGCAGGCTTTAAGGAGTTTACCCTTGATCTCCCGGACCGCCTCGAACACGCGGAACTTCAGCGTTCCCTCGGGCACGCCGACGATGTCGGAAATCTCGGAGTAGCGAAGTCCCTGAAAGTAATGGAGAGTCAGAGCTTCGCGGCGCTGGTCCGTCAGTTCGCCAATGTAGCGGGTGATGAGCGTAATCAACTCCTTCTTGCTTGCCAGCTCGAAGCTTTCGAGCGCGCTGGACGGAACGAGGTCCGCGAAGACGTTTCCCGCCTCGCCCTGGCTGAGCGGGCCAATGGGCGCATCGAGACTCTGATGCTTTCTTCGACCTTCGTATTTAAGGAAGTCTAGCACGGTGTTCCTCGCCACCCGGTACAGCCAGGTGCTGACTTTGAACTTCGGCTCGAACGTATCCGCTTTTCGCATAACTTTGATGAAAACGTCGTGGACCAGGTCTTCCGCGTCGTGCTCGCTTCCCACCATCGCAAAAATGTAGTGGCGGAGATTCCGGTAGTGCCGTTCGATAATCGCGTCGAAGGCGTCCGAATCCCCCTGCAAAAACCGTTGCAGGGCAGCTAAGTCCTGATCGCTCATTTTCGCTCCACATGGTAGAACGACCGCCGCTTAAAGTCGTTGGATACCTTGGAATTAGAATTTACAAATTAGAATTCAAATGCTGAACGCAGAAATTGAAAGCAAAATGAAAAATCTATGCCCTAACCTCTAACCAGTTAAGAGTTAAGAATTGAATTTCTGACCACTTACCACTATTCACGATATGGACCGCATACCAACTCATTTGCAAAGACTCGGAGGGAAGGTCGCACTCGTCACCGGCGCAGGTTCCGGAATAGGCCGCGGAGTCGCGCTGCACTTCGCGGCGCACGGAGCGGTCGTGCTCGCCGCGGGAAGACGGAGGTCGAAACTCGCGGAGATCAAGAAGGAGATCGACTCAGCGGGCGGCGCATGCCACGTTCTGCGGATGGACGTAGAATCGGAGCAGAGCGTCCTTGGCGCGCTCGGACAGCTCGATGAGATGCGGATCGAGGTCGACGTCATCGTCAACAACGCCGGAGTCTCGGGCAGTATCGCGCCCGCGAGCGACGCGGACATCGAGGGCTGGATGAAAGTCTTGCGCATAAACCTCGGCGGGATGATGCTCGTTTCGAAGCATTTCACCGCGGCGATGAAAAGGAAGATGAGCGGATCGATAGTCAACATTTCGAGCGTAGGCGCGAAGATCGGGATGGAGTCGCTAACCGCGTATTCCGCGAGCAAGGCGGGAGTCGAGGGATTCACCCGGAGTCTCGCGCTAGAACTCGCGAAATACAAAATCCGCGTCAACGCGATCGAACCGGCGCTCATAATGACCGAGATGACCGAGCCGCTGATCGCGGGCGCTGCAAGCAGGGAGAAAGCGCTCGAAGGTTTCGCGTCGAAGTACCCGCTCGGAAGGATCGGCACGCCGCTCGACATCGCGAAGGCCGCGCTGTTTTTCGTGAGCGACGATTCAGAGTACATCACGGGCGCCGCGCTGAACGTCGACGGCGGCTATCTTGCGGGGACGTGAACAGTTACGAAAAAACAAGCCGACCCTCCGACTTTGAATAAATTCGACAAAGAACGCCCAAGTTAAAAAAAGTCGTATTCATCGTCGGAGGAGTCGGCAAGTGTTCCGTTTTCCTTCGAGAAACTATTTAGCAAGGCCTGTGCCAACCGATCGAGAAAAACTTCCCGTGACCGACGGAATGCGCAGACCCGCGCGATTCGCCACGTTGCGCGTCTCCGGGCCGTTCCGCCCGAAACGCGAAATTTGCCGGATGTCGTCCCGCCGTTACACCTTCGAAACCGCTGTTACTTTCCGGTAACGGGTCTGATTCCAGCGGAGCTACCTCATCTCCGTCGCGTGGACGACCGAGCTTTTCTGCGACGCGCGACCGAAGACGCTCGCAAGGACGGTTTCGAGCAGCAGCAGCGCAAGCGCGAATACCAGCAGCCACCACCAGAGCGTGCTCGACCTCGGGACCGCGATGTCGTCCGCGTCAGAAATTCCGGCCCTGGAGTACACTATCGACGATCCGAACATCTCCTTCATCGCCTCTTCCGTCGGTTTCACCTTCACTTCTCCCGTCTGCGGGTCGAAGTCGGTTCCGAGTTTCGAAAGATCGCTTTCGACGGTGTTGAAGTTCACCGTGAAGAACTCGCTCGATATTTCTTCGTCGGTCGTGAAGTCGATGTTGTAGAACCCCGGATACCCGGTGTCGGAAAATTCGAGCGAAAACCTCTCCGGCTCCTGGTCGCCTTCGCGCGCGAACACGGGGAGCAGGTGGATTTTTTTTCGGAGGTCTTCGCCAGTCTCGCCTATGTGAGTCAGCGTGACGTTTTCCGCGTATTCCTCGAACGGAATCGATCTGCGGTACTGCCCGCCGACGAAGAGATTCTGCCACGCGTCGCCCGCGCCCGCGAGGTGGTAGACGCTCTCGAGCACGACCGGCACGTACGAAGGCGTCCGGTACAGGCTGTTCCCCTGCCAGTCGAGCGGCGAGGTGAACACGAGCACCGTTCCCTTTTCGAACTTCCGCTCGCAGAAGAACGGATCGAGCCGGAAATCTTTCACCTCCGCGGAGACGAGTTCAACGGTGCTTTTATTCATCTGCGCGATAAGCTCGAACACCGCGCGGTCCTTCTCGGAAGCCATGTCAACGGGATAGCCGACCTCGATTATGGTGGTGGTCGAACCGTCTTTCAGCAGCGCGGGATCGAGAATCAGCGGGAAGTAATCCCACACCGTCACGCCTGTTTCGGGGCTGAAGAGCAGATCGAACCCCCCGCGGGTCAGTGCGAACCTTTCGAGCACGGGAGCGCTCTCCGGATCGATCGTAGGCGACGCGCCGATCGAAAGTCCAGAGCGCTCCGTGGTGTCGATCGTCACCCTCGGCGCAACCATCCCCGGAAGCAGCCCTTTGCCTTCGTTATAGAGTTGTTCGTTGTAGAAGTTGTCGTACAGTCGGTCGCCCAGGGAAATCAGCAGCCCGCCGCCGCTTGCGACGAAGTTCGTCAGCATCGCGAGGTTCGGCGCCGACATGTCGGATACGTTGAGCATCGCCACGATGTCGTAATCGTCGAGCATTTCGCCCGTGAACTCCTGGGAACCGACGATCGTGGTTTCCACGGGAGGAAGCGCCATCGCGCCGGGAGTTCCGCGGGAATCGTTTAGCAGCGTCGTCTCGCAGGCGACCTGGAAATTGAAGCTCTCGCCCGGATCGCCCGGATCGCCGTCGAGGACGAGCACCTTGATTCCGTCGCGCACTTCGAGGCTGTGGAAGCGCGTGTTGTCGATCAGAAGTCCGTCCGGAGAATCGATCTGCGCCTGAAGTCTCTGCGGCCCCGACTCCTCCGGAACCCACTTCGTGTAAGGCACCGCCACCTGCACGTGCGGCGGAAGCGGCGGCGCGTCCACCCGGTACACTTCCTTCCCGATGCGCAGCGACAGCGAAACCCCGGAAACCTCCTCGGGAGAATGATTCGTGACGTAGATGTCGATCTTGGGCGAAATTCCCGTGACGACGACCACGGAATCGATTTCGATCCTGTCGATGCAGAGATTCTTAAGCTCGCCTTCCGGCGCGACGTCGATTACCATCAGCGGGAACGAGGTCAGCTCCTCGATCCGCGCGAGAAGATTCTTGAACGTGCCCTGTTCCGTCTCCCGGCTGTCGAACCCGCTTTTCTGGCAGTCCGTCAGCAGTATCGTCCGTCTGATGTCGTAGAACGGGTTGTCCTTTTCCTTTTCGAGGAGTTCCACCGCGTTCGAAAGCAGCGTCAGATACTCGGTTTCGCGGTTCACGGGTTCGATCGTCTGCCCGATGTACTTCTGAACCTCGCCGCGGAGGTCCCGGCTGAAGAACGCCTTCGCCGAGGATTCCTTTTCCGCCGAGTCCTCCCCGAACGCGGAGGCGAAGCTTACGCCCTCCACAGGCCACATAAGAAGCACGCTGACCGCGTCTCTTCCGTTACTGAGTCTGTCGACAAGCTCCCCGGCCTTCTTCTGAAGCGCCTCGAACACGGTGTGGTCGGTCGTCTGGTACGCGAGGCTTTTCGAATTGTCGATGAGAATTACGTAGTGCGTCGGTCTCGCGCTAGACTCCTCAAGTTTGACGTCGAAGGTCGGATACGCGAACGCCATCACGATCAGAAGCAGCAGCAGACAGCGCAGGATCAGAATCAGAAGGTTCTCGAAACGAAGTCTCTTGCGGGTTCGCTCCAGCGCGCGGAGCAGGAACTCCATCGCTGCAAACCTCGTCCTTTTGAACCTCGTGCGGTTAAGGAGATGGATAATCACCGGAGCCGCGACGACGGGCAGCGCCGCGAGCATCCAGAAATCCCTCAGAAGCGAGAAGAGCCAGGTCACGTTCCCTTCCTCCTTCTCGCCCGCGCGGCGAGGAAACGGTTCAGCGCGACGCCCAGGTCCATGTTGGTGTTCAGGAGCTGGTAGTCGATGCCGTTACTGAGGCAGAGTCCCTTCATCTTCTTCGTGAACTCGTCGATCTCTTCGAGGTACGCGTTTCGAAGCGCGCGCGGCTCGATCAGCAGTTCCGGATACTGTTCGAGTCCGTCGAACATCGTAAGCTGGTGGAACGGGAACGTCAGTTCCGCGTCGTCCATTATGTGGAACACGATCACGTCGTTCTGCTTTTTCGTTATCCACCTTAGTCCCTCGACGATCCGCTTCGGTCTATCGAAAAGGTCGGACAGCAGGACCACCATCCCCCTGCGGGAGAGGTTCTCGGAAATTTCGTGGAGCGAGAAGCGGATGTCGGTAAGCGAGCTGAGGACGTCTTCTCCGAATTCGATGTCCTTCCGCGCGGAAACCTTGGTGCCGGTATCGCCGGCCTTTCGTTCGCGCGCCTTCGCGGGAATCGCCTCGTGCCAGGTCTTGCCGTCCTCGCGGACTTCGAGCTGCTTGACCTTACGCGACGCGCGCGGCTTTTCACGCATTCCCGCGAGGCTGAGCATCATCTTGCGCAGGTGCGGCTTCGACGACTTCGGCGGAATGATCTGATCGAGGCGGTGGTTGATCGTCGCGAGGCCGATGGCGTCCGCCTGGTCCGTCAGAAGGAACCCCATCGCGGCGGTCGCGCTTATCGCGTATTCGATTTTCGAGAGGGTCTGCTCGCCGCCGAAGTACATGCTTTCCGACGTATCGACGATGAAGGTGCAGCGGAGGTTGGTTTCCTCCTCGTACTGCTTTATGTAGTAGCGATCGCTCTTCGCCAGTGCGCGCCAGTCTAAGTGGCGGAGGTCGTCTCCGGGGACGTACTCGCGATGCTCCGCGAACTCGACGCTGAACCCGTGGTACGGACTCTTGTGAAGTCCGGATATGAACCCTTCGACGATGTTTCGCGCGCGGAGTTCGAGGTTCGAAATCTTGTTCAGAACCTTCGGATCGAGATAGTTGACTTGTTCCGCCACGAAAACCCTTCGATTAATTACGAATTACGAATTACGAATTGGGAATTACAGTCCCTGACCCCGAACAACTGACTACTACAACGAATTCTGCATTCTGCATTCTGACTTCTGCGTCTTCTCACCACTTCCCACTCACCACTCATTCGTAATTCGTAATTCGTAATTTCTAACCGCTAACCCCCGATATGTTAAACGACTCGCGAGGAAAAATAAATGCACTTTCTTCACAGCTTTTGAAGTCTCCCGCGGCTCATGATATACCTGATATTCGACAAAGCGCGCCGGGGAATTCAAAAATGAGCTATCTTCAGATCGAAGGCATCGATAAAAGCTACGGGGCTTTTCACGCGGTGCGAAGCCTCAGTCTCGAAATCGAAAAAGGCGACTTCTTCGTCATCCTCGGACCTTCCGGCTGCGGGAAGACCTCGCTGCTCCGGCTGATCGCGGGACTCGAAACTCCGGATGCAGGCACGATAAAAGTCGCGGGCGAACTCTTTTCGAGCGCGCAGAAATCCATTCCGCCGGAGTCGAGGAACATCGGGATGGTGTTCCAGGGACTCGCGCTCTGGCCTCACATGAGCGTCATGCAGCATCTGGACTTCGTCCTGAAGCACAAGGGGCATAGCCGCGCGGTAAGAAGGCAGAGGATCGACCACATCCTCGGAGTCGTTTCGCTCGCGCTAAAGAAGGACAACTATCCGGGCCAGCTCAGCGGCGGCGAACAGCAGCGGGTCGCGCTCGCGAGGGCGCTCGTCAGCGGGCCGAGGCTGCTTCTGCTGGACGAGCCGCTTTCGAATCTAGACGAGAGCATCCGCGCGGAACTCTCGCACATGCTCGTCGAGGTCCACCAGGAAACGGAGACCACCACTGTGATGGTCACGCACCATCAGGAGGAGGCGCTTTCCTGCGCGACCCGGCTCGCGGTGATGAACGATGGCGAAGTCGCGCAGATCGGGACTCCGGAGGAGATTTACTTCCAGCCGCGGAGCGCGTTCGTCGCGACTTTCGTCGGCGCGACCAACGTTATCGAGTCGAACACGCTGACCCGCGAAGACTTCCGCCCGCTCTTTTCGGATCATCCGGGGGAGTTCGATCTGATCGACAAGAACGCGACCCTTGGGATACGAAGGGAAGAAATCGTCGTCGGTTTTGGCGGCGAGAACCGCGGAGTCAAGGGAAAGGTCGTTTCGCAGCGGTTCATCGGACACAAATGGCTGCTCGGCGTCGACGCGATGGGCGAGACGTTCAGTTGCCTTTCGAACAAGATGGCGTCAAGAGGCGACGAAGTGACGCTCAAATTGAAGTCGCCGCCGTTCAAGCTCGAGTCCCACGGATGACAGGCGAAGTCGGTTCCTGGATACGGATTTTGCCCCGCAACAAAGATGAAATCAGCGCATTCGATAATATTCCGCGACTCCCGCGATATGCCAGAAATCGCGGACGAAAGCGTGCAACTCGTCGTCACGTCGCCGCCGTATCCGATGATCGAGATGTGGGACGAAACGTTCGCGAAGATGAATCCGGAGATCGACGCGCAGGACGGACCAGAGGCGTGGCGACTGATGCACGAGGAACTGGACAAGGTCTGGATGGAGGTCTATCGCGTGCTCGCTCCCGGCTGCTTCGCGTGCGTCAATATAGGCGACGCGACGCGCTCCGTCAGCGGGGAATTCGCCCTGTACCCGAACCACGCGCGAATCGTGCAGTCGATGCTGGAACTCGGGTTCACCATGCTTCCGGACGTTATCTGGCGCAAGCCGACGAACGCGCCGAACAAGTTCATGGGCAGCGGGATGCTTCCCGCGGGGGCGTACGTCACATTCGAGCACGAGTACATTCTTGTGTTCCGCAAAGGCGCAATGAGGAAGTTCGACGATGCCGGCAAACAAAGAAGGCGGGAGAGCGCGTATTTCTGGGAGGAGCGCAACTTGTGGTTCTCCGACGTCTGGACCGACCTCATCGGCGCGCGTCAGGGAATGGACTCGGAAGCGCGAAAACGCAGCGCCGCGTTTCCGTTCGAGCTTCCGTGGCGGCTTATAAATATGTTCTCGCTTTACGAAGACACCGTCCTCGATCCTTTCCTCGGCCTCGGCACGACGACGCTCGCCGCGATGACGTCCGCGCGGAATTCCATCGGAGTCGAGATCGACGAATCGCTCCGGGACGGGATCGACGCAGCGCTCGCGGCCGTTACATTCGTTTCGCAGAGCCGGGCGCGAAAGCGGATCGAGGATCACCTCGGTTTCGTTCGCGCGCGATGCGACTCCGGCAAGCCGCTGAAGTACGTGAACCGACCGCACGGGTTCGAGGTGATTACAAGGCAGGAGATGGATTTGAGACTCGTCGAGGCTGTATCTTTGAGCCAAGACCAACGAGGCGGATACGAAGCCTGGTACAAACCCGCGTCTCTGAAAATCGAAATGGAGGACCAATGACGAGGAAGATCGTAATCACTGGCGCGTCGCGCGGACTCGGAAGGGCGCTTACTGACAGATTCGTCGAAAAAGGTCACGAGGTCGCGGGCTGCGGTCGTTCGAAGGAGCACGCCCAGCAGCTCCGGAAACGATACCCCGCGCCGCACAGTTTCAGCGCGGTGGACGTATCGAGCGACGCGGAAGTCTCGGCGTGGGCGAAGGACGTCCTCGATAACTTCGGCGTTCCGGACCTTCTGATAAACAACGCGTCGGTAATCAATCGCAGCGCGAAGCTGTGGGAACTAAGCGCGGACGAATTCGACACGCTTATGCAGATCAACGTCAGCGGGATGGTCAACGTGATCCGCGCCTTCGTCCCCGCGATGATCGAGGCGAACCGCGGCGTGATCGTGAACCTCAGTTCCGGCTGGGGATCGAGCGCCGCTCCGGAGGTGGCGCCTTACTGCGCGAGCAAATTCGCGACGGAGGGTTTTTCGAAAGCGCTCGCGCAGGAACTCCCGAAAACCATCGCCTCGATTCCACTCAGCCCCGGAATCATCGACACCGACATGCTCCGCACCACCTTCGGCGAAGGAGCCGCGCAGTACGATAACGCGGACGCGTGGTCGTACAAAGCCGCGGACTTCATCCTGAACCTCGACGCGAGTCACAGCGGCAAATCGATGCGGATTCCTTAGTCCCTTATCAATGAAAACATCGGCAAAACGAGACGATTTTCTTTACTTCCTCAGCGCGGAGACGCAGAGGACGCGGAGGCTCGCGGAGAATAGAAATTCTCATTCTCTGACCACGCAAAGCCGCCAAGTCGCAAAGAATTCGGAGGGAGAATTGAAGAGATTCGAAAAATTCTCTGCGCAGCTCTGCGCTGAAGAATTTTGCTTCCGGCTTGTCCGGGTTAGGCTCCTTAGCGCGATCAGCGCTGAAGCAGCGTTTCGAGAGCCGACCTGAGCGCGTCCGCAACCACGGGTTTGCGCAGAACGAATTTCACGTTCTGAAGCGATGACAGTTCCTTGTCCTCCGGCTCGTCCGGATCGAGAAGCAGAATCACCGGCAGATCGGGCATCGAGATTTCGATACCGCGGATGAACTCGCCGCCGTTCCAGATTTCCTCGCTCGCAGTGACGGTCGAAAGAGCGCAGATGACGACTTTCAGATTCACTCGCGACGCGGAATGGAATCCAGTGGAGCCGTTGTCGACGGAACAGGCCATCAGCCCGATGGATGCCGAGACATCCTCGCAGAGACCCTGATTTTCAGGATCGCCGCCGACGATCAGCACCTCTGGGTTGACCTGGGTGACGTGCCGCGTGTCTTTCGCCCGCTTTGGATTCATATCGATACCAAAATTCATTATATCATGATTTTTGGTCGTCAAGCCGGCAATTCAAGGTGAACGTTTCAAAGGTCCGGCGTTTTGATATACTGCGACTGGCTCCGAAGTTTTGCGCGTCGCAGAAATTGTGAACGTTCGGTGAACCACGTGGCACGGACGTCTCGTCCGTGTTTCCACGGGCAAGATGCCCGTGCCACACCCAGAAATCCAGGTAGACGCTTCAATA
>JANLHZ010000279.1 GCA_024653775.1 Planctomycetota bacterium
TCGAACCTCCAATCTCTGTCTCTTCTTCCTGCAGAAATATTTGGTGAGACATTTACTAAGCGTGGATTTTTATTTTTTTCCGATCGGGAGGCTGAAAAGCCAGTCAAGTTGAGTAATTATTTACGTCCGCGGAATGACGGTGGTCGCGGATGTATACCTTCGTCTGTACATCGGAAGCATGGATTCGAGCAGCTTAGCCACGTCTTCCGCGGTGTCCGCGCCGAAAACGCGATCGTATTCGAAATCCGGAAAACGCTCGCGATCGTCGATCTTCTGGTCCGCGAGAGCGCCGCTCCAGCCGTCGACGCGCATCGCGATGAGCAGGCGGTTGAACTGCCACGCGATCGCCATTTCACTCAGGGTTCCGGCGCCGCCGCCGATCGCGACGACTGCGTCCGCGTGGGCGACGACAGCGTTCCGCGCAATGTCAAGCCCGGTGGCGATGACGACGTCTACGAACGGATTCGCGCTCTTCGGATCGTGCCCGGGAAGGATGCCGACGATCCGTCCGTGAGTCCATCCGTCCGACGACCTCCCACCTTCGCACGCGGCTTCCATCAGTCCGCCGAGACCTCCGGTGACGAGCGTGTAGCCTTCGTCCACGATGCTCTTTCCGACCGCGCGCGCGACGTCGATCCGCGGATCGTCCTGCGAAAGCGATCCGTTACCGACCACCGCGACGGTGTATTCCTTCCTCGATTCGACCATAATTTCCTTCGCTTTAGGATGGGTAAAGTAATAAGTTGCCGAAAATCGCGCTCAGAGTTGCGTCAGGTTCGCATTGCGTGAGGAAGCCAAACCGGAGTCGCAGCCGAGTTCCGTCGAGGATTTGGCGACCGAGAGCGATGTGAAGATGGCGTGAATATGTGATGCGAGATCGGTAACTCATTATTTTACGCATCCTTAAGCTGAATTTCAGGTTCGATGATTAAATACAGTATCTCACAACACGGAAAGGGGATTCGAATGATTAAAAACGGCATTTTCAGTGTCGCGCTGACGGGCGCGCTTATCGCAATCGCTTCGACCTGCTACGCGGAGGAATACGCTCCGACGACGACTCCGATCGCGGACGGCGTCGAGTTTTCAACCGAGATCACGCACGAGTACTTTCCGCTCTCGAAGATCGGCTACGCCGAGTTCCGCGGCGGCGGCGATCATGTGATCCGAAGGGTGCTCGGCGAGACCCGCAAGGCGAAGGACATCGACTGTCTGATACTGATGGAGGAGGAATACTCGGACGACGAACTCGCCGAGATTTCGTACAACTATTTTGGGCAGACTCCCGACGGCACCGTCTACTACTTCGGCGAGGAGGTCGATATGTACACGAACGGTCGCGTGACGAGTCACGGCGGCGCCTGGCTCGTCGGCGATACGACCGACGAACCCTGCATCTTCATGCCAGGCGAACTCCACGTCGGATTCAAGTTCAAGCGCGAGAACTCGCCGCCGGCCGCGGAGGAGTTCGATCTGATCGAAAAGCTCGACGGATCGCTGCGCCTTCGCTCCGGGAATTTCACGGACGTGCTTGTCGTCGCGGAAGGAGACGAGGACGACAACTGGAAGGAGCACAAGTACTACGCGAAGGGCATCGGCCTCATCAGCGAGAATCGCGTGCTGAACCTTGTGGAGTACCGCGAGCGCGAAGTCGAGGAACGTCCCGCCGAGGATTTCTGAAGATGCGATAGTTCGCAGTCTATGGCGAAATTCAGTTTGCAGTGTGCTCGTGAGAGCATATTTCAGTTCGAGTGTGCTCGTGAGAGCATATTTTCGCGATTCGGTGGTTCCATGAATCGCCTCCTTAAGGCGCCACTCGAACGCGAACCATTCTGCGAACAGCTACAATTTTTAGCATCCATGTTGAGCTTAACCGGCTTCGGTGTAAAATCCTTCGATTCGTTTTCAAAAGGCGGTGAACAATGATCGCAAACGATCTGAAAAAAGGCTCGACATTCATTTTCAATAGCGAGGTCCACGAGGTTCTCGACTATTCCCACGAAAAACCCGGGAAGGGCGGAGCGTTCGTGGTCGCTAAAATCAAAAACTGGCGCACCGGCAAGATTTTTAGCAACCGCTTCCGATCGAGCGAAAAAGTGGAGGACGCCTTCATCGAGAAGACGAACCTCGTGTTCTCGTACCGCGACAGCGGCGAGTTCGTTTTCTCGAATCCGGACACCTGGGAGGAGACCCGCGTTTCCGACGAGCAGATAGGCGACGATTCCAACTACATCGTCGACGGCATCGAAGTTCTCGCGGTTTCGTACAGGGGCGAAATTCTGGGCGTCAGACTGCCCGAGGCGGTCGTGCTCCAGGTGACGGAAGCCCCGCCTGCGGTGAAGGGCGACACTTCCAGCGGCGCGACGAAAATCGCGACCCTCGAAACCGGCTACAAGGTTGACGTCCCGCTGTTCATCGCGGAAGGCGAGAGGATCAAAGTCAGCACATCGACGGGACGCTACCTCGAACGCGCATGAAGCGGATAGCTTCAGCGCGGTACTTTCCGAGGTCGCCGATGACTTTTAGGCCTCGTAACAAAATAAAGTATCGAGTTCTACGCTCAGATTTGTGCCAGGTTCGCTTTGCGCGATTGAGCGAGCCGAAGACGGCTGAGGAACGAAGCCAATCCGCAGTCGTAGCTATAGTTACGCCCTGGAATTCGCGACTGAGCGCGGAGTGAATATGGCGTGAAGATGTGATGTGAAAACGTCAACTTATTTCGACACTGTTCACTGGAAATTCGTAACAACACATCGCCGAAGTCCAGAATCCTCGGCGCAGAGCCGCAGAGAGCGCGGAGACTCGCAGAGAATTTTGGCTGATGATTTCG
>JANLHZ010000316.1 GCA_024653775.1 Planctomycetota bacterium
AGCTTCGCGGAGAAAATGAAAGATACAAGAAATTCTCTGCGAGTCTCTGCGTTCTCCGCGCCTCCGCGGTGAAGAACTGCGAGGACGCGGGTTTTGTAATTGCGCGATATGTGGTTAACCGAACTAATACTATTTATACTATTTACAGGGGCCGATTGTTTCGGTCTCTTGTTCACCGCGGAAAAATTTGCGGCATTTACGTGGAGGCGAAGTTCGATATTTTCGGTATCAAACTCTGATATTCAGCGCCTCGTTAGGAGTCTCAAAGTAATAAGAAACTATCTCAGGCACGCGACATCGATAAATTCGGAGCCGTCAAACGAGACGTTTGACGGCTTTTGCGGACGAGGACGACCGCGGTCCCAGGTACATACGATAGTTTCTTAGTGATTGAACACGTCCTTGAAGATATGATTTGTGTTTCGTTATCGATGGAATCAAAAATTAAAAGTCGTTATGGTCAATCTGAATGAACGTTACGCCGCGCGTCGGGCTGAGTTGATCAAAAGGCTCGGTAATACCGCCGCAATTTTCGTCAACCCGCCCGAGCGTCTCCGCAGCGGCGACACCCACTATCCGTATCGCGCGGAATCGACGGTGCTCTACCTTTCCGGTTTCGATGAACCCGAAGCCGCGCTGCTGCTACGTCCGAACGCGGAGGACGGAAAGCAGTTCGTGATGTTCGTTCCGCCGAAGGATCCGTCGAAGGAACTCTGGACCGGAGTCCGCGCGGGCGTAGAGGGTGCGGTCAGCGATTTCGGCGCGGACGAAGCGTTCCCGCTGGACGCGTTCGAAAGCAAGCTCCCGGACCTCCTCGGTGGATTCGACGGCGTATGTTATCGCTTCGGCGCGGACGCGCATTACGATCGTGTCGTACTTGAAGCGTATTCGAAATTCGCGAGCATGAGTTACGCCCGCGCGATGAAGTCCGGACCGGCGAAGCTGGTCGATCCCTCGCCGCTCGTTCACGAGATGCGCCTTTACAAGGACGCGCAGGAGGTGGAGCTGACGCGCAAGGCCGTCAAGCTTACCCGCGACGGCCACGCGGTCGCGCTGAACTTCGTCAGGCCTGGCGTGCGGGAGTACGAGGTCGCCGCGGAGCTTTACTACGCTTACAACAAGGCGGGCGGGCACTGGAGTTTCCCGGCGATCGTCGCCGGCGGAAATAACGCCTGTACGCTGCACTACGTTCGAAACGACCAGACTCTGAAGGACGGGCAGCTCGTTCTGATCGACTCCGGCGCCGAGTACGGGGGGTACACCGCGGACGTGACACGCACTTTCCCGGTGGGGAAGGACTTCACGAAGGCGCAGAGGACCGTCTATGAGATCTGCCTTCACGCGCAGGCCCTATGCTGCAAGATGGGAAAGCCCGGAGTAGAGTTCATCGAGATGCACAACACCGACGTCCGGCTGCTCGTCGAGGGGCTTGTCAGCGAGAAGGTTCTCGAAGGCCCGGTAGATAAGGTCATCGAGGAGAAAACGTATCAGAAGGTGTTCCCGCACCGGACTGGACACTGGCTCGGACTCGACGTACATGACGTCGGACGGTACGCGGTCGATGGCATCAATCGAAAGCTCGAGCCGGGAATGATGTACACGGTCGAGCCGGGGATATACATTCCCGTTGGCACGGAAGGCGTCAGCGAGGAGTTCTGGGGCATCGGAATTCGCATCGAGGACGACGTGCTCGTCACCGATACCGGCTGCGAGGTCCTGACCCGCGAAATCCCGAAAACCGCGGCGGACATCCTTAAAATCAAGAGTTGAGAACGAAGCGGCCGCTACTCCCGGTCGAAGGCTTCGCTGCGCCTCCTAAGCGCTACAGAATCCGGCAGGCCTCGTCGAAATCGAGTCTCGGCGCGCGGGGATGGAGTTTCGCGGGATCGCCGTAGCCGAGGTTCACGAGGAAGTTGCTCCTGAGCGAGCGGAATGTCGCGCCGTCCTGAACGCCTTTCCCCGGCGCGAGAAATTCCGCGTCGACCTTCGCGTTATCGAACCCAGACATCGGTCCCGCGTCAAGCCCGAGACTCCGCGCAGCGATGATGAAATACGCGCCCTGCAGCGATCCGTTGCGGAACGCGTTCTGCTCCTTCGCGGCGCCGCTGAACCAGCTCTTCGCGTCCGGATTGTGCGGGAACAGTCTCGGAAGCTGCTCGTTAAAATCGACGTCGTACGCGACGATCGCCGTAACGGGCGCGCTCATCGTCTTTTCGACGTTCTGCGGCGCGAGCGCGGGTCTAAGGCGCTCCTTCGCCTCATTCGACTTCACGAACACGATCCGCGCGGGGCAGCCGTTCGCGCTGGTCGGCCCCCACTTCATAAGATCGTACAGTTCTTTCAGAAGCTCGTCCGGAACGGGTTTGTCCTGCCAGCCGTTATGCGTGCGAGCCTCGCGAAAGATCGCGTCCAGCGCGGAGTCTTCGATTCGTTTTCCCATATCTCTCCTTCTTCCAAAGCGTGAGCGGAAATTTTCTTCCCGCGCCTGCACTACGCGAGCGGCACCGTCGCTATCTGGACCTCGACTTCCGTCATCAGCTTGTGGATCGGGCAGCGGTCCGCTATTTCGAGAAGCTTCGCGCGCTGCTCTTCCGTGAGCGGTCCCGTGAACGCCATCCTCGCCTTCAGTCTGTACGTGCCGCTGCGCTCGTCGGAATCGTCGCGCTCGATTCGGGTCTCGACGGTTTCGAGCGGGAATCCCTTCTTTCGCGCGTACCAGATCGCAGTCTGGCTTTTGCACGCTGCGAGCGCGGCGTCGAACAGATCGTGCGGGCCGGGGCCGGAGCCTTCACCGCCGGCGTCCAAGCTCTGATCGCTTCTTAGCGTGTGCCCGCCCACTTCGATTACGTGGGCGAACGATCCTTTCGACTCGGTTTTGCAGACTACTGTTTTCGGCATCTATTTTTTCCGGAATGAGAAATCGCGCGAACGCGAATATTTTTGAATTTGGTCCACCAGCGAAAGCTATGATTGTATCGTTCCCTGATGAACATTTTTCGAGCGATTTTTATTCTTGCGTCCGCGTTCCAGTGCTCCGGATGTTTCGTCACTCACGAAGTTATCGAAGTGGGGTTTCCTTTCCCGTGGTATGACGACGAGTATTCGAACGTCCAGGTCGTCGGAGCATCCGCGGAGGCGGTTTTCTTCACACGCAACTACACTAGTTGTTACGCGCGACGTCTGGACGGCACAGAGGTCGAACTGCCGGAACTGGATTACGATTTCACCGACCTCGGCGAAGGCAGGCTGCTGATCCGCGATCACGCGTCGGTCCGGATTTATCGTACGGACGAATACCTCGAAAACCCGTATTGCGAGCCGCTGATGACTTTTACCGTCGCGGAAGAGAACGAGCTTAACGATCGCTTCGACTACAGGTACGCGATCGCGAGAGCCTGCGCCCCAGCTCGCGGCGTTTCCGTGGCGCTTTTAGTCCGCGATCCGGTCGAAGGTCCGGACGACGAGGCGGAGAAGCAATCGTACACCGTCGATCTCGCCCGAATCGACGCGGATGGCAAGAGCGCGGTGCTCCATTCGTTTCTTGTCAAGCGCGGAGACGACGGCGAACTTCCGCTGCGGGTTGACTACGACGGACGCTACGAGTGGAGCGATTACGACTTGGCAGGAGAGATGACCGTGTACGGTAGCCCGCTGCTCGCGTACTACGGAGATACGATCTACGCGCGGTTCCTGGATGAAGTCGTCGCTGTGAAGGAGGGAAAGGTTTACGACACGCAGTTCTACGACTGGAATTTCGATTCCTACGCGAAGAATAAATTCCCGTGGAGCTTTTCGGAGTACGAGGTGGACAACGTGATCCTTCAGAACGCGATTACCGGGGACGAAATCCATTACGGAACTCTCCTCGGTTCCGATACAATGAGGTTTTTCAAGGACGCGACGAACATTGTGCTCTTTCCCGTGACGTTCCCTGTCGCGTGTCTGATCGACTTCTTCGCATTTCCGTTCTACATTTACGCGATCGGCTCATCCGGATTCGGGTTCGTGCGATAATGGAACTTCTCATCGCAGGCTGCGCGCTGTTCACGGTTCTGACACTCGTCGGCGAAAAGCTCGATCGCAAGGCGATATGCTACGTGTGCAAGCCAATCGCGTCGGCGTGTTTCGTCGCGATTCCATTCGTTCTCGAAGCGTCAGACCTTCAGTACCGGAATTTCATCGCCGCGGGGCTTATGCTTTCGCTCGCGGGCGACGTATTCCTGATTCCGAAAACGAAGCTCGCGTTCCTCCTCGGCCTCGGGAGTTTTCTGCTTGCGCACGTGGCGTACGTCGTTGCGTTCGCGTCCGAGTCGCCAAGGTTCGACTACGCGGGGATAGCTCTCGTCGCGCTGCTGTTCCCGCTGATCGTAACCATGCGCTGGCTTATTCCAAACGTGCCGCGAAAGATGCGATCACCCGTGGTCTTGTACACGTTCGTCATCACGCTGATGATGGCGCTTGCGATAAGTCTCTACGTTACGCACGAACGCGCGATAGTCCTGGCGGGCGCCGCGCTATTCTACGTCAGCGACCTGAGCGTCGCGCGGGATCGCTTCGTGGAGCGAGCGTTCATAAACCGCGCCTGGGGACTTCCCGCGTACTATGCGGGTCAGGTGCTGCTGTCGCTCAGCGTCAGTTCATTTGCGTAACCAGCGCGAGAACTTCCCTGCTGCGCGGCTCCGCCACCTCGAACGGCGCGGGGTGTGAAGCGCTTGTAAACGCTCCCGCGACCTCCTCCGGGCGGAAGCGGACCAGTTTACCGACATCACTGCTGATCGCATCGATGTGCGACCGTGGAACATTTTTATCTCGACTCAGAATATATAGTATCGCGCCCCGCCAATTCTGGTCATCTTCTCTATTTGTTGGCCAACTATTATAATCGACAAGCGGGAAACCAGCGCTTTCGAAAACAGCAAGCACGAATGAAGCGCAAGTCAACCCGAGTTTCGATTCACCAATCAGAAACTTGAGAGTCACACGATCGAAACAGCCTGTCGGCAGGCTAAATCCGTAAGGAATTTTGCCATTTTCGTTAGCTCTCCAGATTCTTCGGCATTTCGCGGCGATCTGGACGAGTCTTTCCTCATCTATAGAGGAAATCAATGCTTTGCTATCCGGAGTAGGGATTTCCTCACTCAGTTTATGGTGCCCCTGAAGATGAAGCATCTTAAGTTCTCCTTCGTCAGGATAGCGGTGCAATATGCCGACGTGCCTTTGTCCCGGAATAGGTTCGGAGATTGCTATTGCCAGAATCTTTACATTTTCAAATATAGCGACATAACCGGACATCATCGCGCTAAACTTCCTCGAGACCCGATAGCAACCCAGGTTTCATTTCCCCGCGATGTTCGAGAATGCTCGAAGCGCGTTCGAACAGATTTTTACGCGCCGTCAATCGACCCCGCCCGGGAAGTGACGCAGTAAGGAGACCCAAGAGTAGACTCGTGGAGAGATTTTCAAGATTTGACGAGTTCAATAAAGAATCCAACTCGTCGAACCTGCCAGCGAGCATCATTTCATCGACTTGATCATAAATCAGATCGAGCGCCGCGCCAGTACGACCTTTCGCATCTAGACGGTGCGCACGAACAATGAAGGAATCTTCAGTTACAAGTGAACCTTGACCTCGGTTTATCGATACATTCTGTTTTGGAAGATTTGTCAGGCCTCTCTTCAAGACAATTACCGCGGCAACTGCGAAACGGCGAACGAACTCGTCGAGCCATTGTTGCAGTGACAAATTATCCCCACCGACGAGACCCTTGCGCGGTTCAAAACGCTCAATATCATTGGCAAAATACGGAAAGGGCTGTTCGTTTCCTTTGAGTTGTAACACGGGGCCGCTGGCCAAGTGAGATAAACTCGTTCTATTAATTACCTTGCCGAAGTCAGCAATTGCTCGTGATTGCTCAGTTATTTCATAACCTGAGTACTGCAATCTTTCAGGATATTCGTACTCCGCCTCATCTTGTTCGTACTGTTGAGCATCTTTCAGAGTTGCAGTTGGCATCTCAATCTCCTTCCACTGAGTTCTCTCCAGTGACTAATGTGGATATCTTCGCGACATCGGACATCAGAACTTTTGTGGTTTCCGACTTCGTCAAGGCTCGTTCACATTGCGTTTTTAGTTTCTTAAGGTCTTCCATATCTAGGTTCAAACACAATGTATGCGGACCGTCGATACTCGTGTAAATCAGCCTGAGCGAATTAGTGACCACAGCCGCTTGAATGATCTTTCCGTCGACGCTAAAAACCGGACGGACATCTGTCAAAATTCTAGAAGCCCTCAGTATATTTGCGTTTTCAAGAGCCAGTTCAACAGCGGAAGTCGCAATCCTTATTACGTCAAGCGAGAAAAACTCCGTCAAAATAGGTTCAATGCCACGCCATTTTTCCTTTTGCTCGTCACTCCACTGGATTGAGACAGCATCGAAAACATCTGAAAAAGCGTCCTTTAACTTGTAGCCTTGTTGGCTAATCAAATTCCAAATGGATGCAGCAACACCAAAGAGCTTTTCTGATTGTTCAGGCTTTAGATCGCCAAATTCGGTAATTAGCTTGATAATTTTTTCTGGTGTTACCAGATCATTCGGCAACGACTTAAATTTGTGAAGTACACTCCATAGCTTCGACTCATCTATCTCTCGAAGAGAAGCGATGTCGTCACGTAAGCGCTTCGAAACTTGTACTTTTGGAATCATTTGTTAACTTTTAAACCGAGTGTGCTATATCTGCAGGCAGATATAGCACACTCGCACCCGCAGGTCAAATTTTTATATCACATATTCAACATAGTATTGCGAATATACATAGAAAAATCTTCAGCCGAGCAGTCGGAACGACTGGATTTCCGACCAAAGCGAGGTCTGCACGGTTTCACCCGTGGAAGACGCGCGGGAGGTCGACTTCATCAGGTCCACCAGCGACGCCGCGATTATCGCCTCCGCGGGGAGTTCCACCGCCTCAGGCTTCCAGTCCGGGAGGTGTTCATCCAGGAACTTGGTCGTCAGGTTTCCGTCTGCGAAGGCCTTCGTTTCGATGACGGCCTGTAAATGCGGGATGTTCGTCGTCAGTCCGAGCACCACGAACTGCGACAGCGCCCTTCGCATGCGGAGAATCGCTTCCGCGCGGTCGCGACCGTAAGCGATCAGCTTCGCGAGCATCGGATCGTAGTGCACGCTTACTTCGCTTCCCTCGCGGATCGCGCTGTCCACCCGCACTCCCGGACCCGTCGGCGTGCGAAGCCTTGTGACGGTGCCGCTCGCGGGGAGAAATCCGTTCGCGGGGTCCTCGGCGTACACGCGGCACTCGATGGCGTGCCCGTGTTTCTTCGCGTTCAAAGCCTCCGCGGGAAGTGCGTTTCCAAGCGCGACCTCGATCTGAAGGCGAACGAGGTCCAGCTCGGTGATCATCTCGGTCACGGGGTGCTCGACCTGCAGGCGCGTGTTCATCTCGAGGAAGTAGAACTTCCCTGTTTCATCGAGCAGAAATTCGACAGTGCCCGCGCCGAGGTAGTTAACAGCCTTCGCCGCTGCGATCGCCGCGTCGGACATCTCTGCGCGAAGCTTCTCCGTAATCGCGGGCGAAGGCGACTCCTCGACAATCTTCTGGTGTCGCCTTTGGATGCTGCACTCGCGCTCGAAAAGATGCACCGTGTTTCCGCGGCTGTCCGCGAAAATCTGAATCTCGATGTGCCGCGGTCGCTCGAGGTATTTCTCGAGGTACACCGTGCCGTCGCCGAACGCTTTCGCGGCTTCCTCCGACGCTGCATTCACCGCGCGATCGAATTCCTTCGCCTCCCGAACGACGCGCATTCCCTTGCCACCGCCGCCTGCGGACGCCTTGATGAGCACCGGGAACCCCATCTTTTCCGCGGCTTTCGCGAGACCTTTGAAATCGTTCTTCGTCCCCTCCGTCCCTGGCACCACCGGCACTCCCGCGAAGGTCATAATCTCGCGGCTTCTGACCTTGCTTCCCATCGCTTCGATCGCGTGGACTCCGGGGCCGATGAACGTGATGCCAGCTTCCGCGCAGCGCTTCGCAAAGTTCGCGTTCTCGCTTAGGAATCCATACCCCGGATGGATCGCGTCGACCCCGCTTTTCTTCGCGAAAGTGAGAATCGCGTCGATGTTCAGATACGACGCGAGCGGCGGAGGAGGGCCGATAAGATGCGCCTCGTCGGCGTAATACACATGCGGCGAGTGCGCGTCCGCCTCGGAATAAACGCTCACCGCGCGCACTCCGAGTTCGCGAAGCGTGTGAATGATCCGCACGGCGATCTCGCCGCGGTTTGCGATGAGGACTTTCCTGAACACGAGGAGATTTTAACGGCGGAACGTACCTACCACACGAAAAAACATTGTAACTGTTTTAACCCGGCTCGGTTATGACCCCCTTGAAAATCCGCAGGCAGAACACGCCGTAGAGGATAAGGGTTACGCACACACTCACCGCGACGAATACGAAGCTGTAGTGCACCGCGACGTTCGCGAAGAAACCCGCGGCTCGTTTGTATGCGAGGCAGAACGCAAGACCGACTATGTAGAATCCGATGACGCTGAAAATCGTGTTCTGGAAAGGAATCTTGCTCGGTCCGAATTCCTCATAATCGAAGCTGCTGGCGAAGTCCTGCGCGAAGAGCGTCACGCCGCCAAGGTCGTGGCGCTCCGAGTTGTCGACCTTCTCTTCCGGATTCCTCGCAGCCGCGGCTTCTGCTTCGATGCGGTCCTGCCTTCCGAGGAGGAAGTCCGCGCCGTGAAGGTCGAGAATCCATAGCGACAGAACTCCCCAGAAAACGGTGGCAACCACGGGTTTCAGCGCGAGCAGACGTTTTTCGTTCTGCGCCGTAGCGACGAGGCAGAAGTAGATCAGTCCCGCGCCGAGTCCGAAGACCAGGCCGCTGACGAGCGAGAGCAGCGCCCGCCCGAAGAAGTCCATCTGGAGTCCCGCGTGCTTTTCAAGAAGGTCCTGCGGCTTCGCGTCCAGAGCCGCGCCGGTAACGGGTTTGACGTCGTATTCCCAGTGAGTCGTCACGGGGTAGTACCTGAAGATCACGCGGGAATCCTGCTCCACCGCGAGCGCAACGAATGAAACGCAGGTCGCGAAAATCATCGCGAGAAAGAACGCGGAGATGGAATTCCTGTAAATCGCTGGCATCAATCACTCCGGAAGAAGGATCTGGTAACCTTCGTGGTAGGAGCCGAAGCTCGCGATCACTAGGCCAGAAATTACGTTGAACCACAGGATGATGCAGAGCAGCGTCGCGACAAGCGCACTGACAGGAATCAGCCGGCTGTGTTTGCCGTCGCTGCTGACGACTCGCGAAAGCGCAAAGAGCGCAAAAACCATCACGAGCGCAACGAAGGCCCAGTTCTCCTTGATGTCGAAGAGTCCAGAGATCAGCGGATGGCCGGTGCCTTCGAGGTCGAAATCGAGCGCTCGGACCCAGAATCTGTACGTCGGATAGATCAGAAGTCCGTCGATGAAGCAGATCAGATACGAGACGAGGGTTATCGTCGAGAACAGCTTCAGCCGTTTCTTTTGGAGCACTTTCTTACGCACGAGAGTGACGTACGCAACGAAGAGATGCGTCGCCCCGCCTGTGCTCACGATCGCCGCTACCGCATGCAGGATCAGCAGAGGCTGGTAGTAGTCTTGCAGAAAAGTCGTGACTGTCGGTAGAAAAATCATCATCGCTCGCTCAAAAGGTCATTAGCGATTCTAAAGACTTATTCGCCTTAGAAACAACTTCGGCTTCTCCAAAATTCAATTCTTAACTCTTAACTCTCCTGTTCCCGGCATCGGGACTTTTGCTTTCAGGGACATTATCGGCTTTTCGATCCAGCGGTAACTCGCCATCGCGACGAGGTACGCAAGGACGGCGGTCAGAACGAAGAATATGAACTGCGCCGGGAACTGCGTTCCGAGGATTACCGGATAGCTCTTGAAATCGTTTTCGTCCCGGAGGAAGAAGTAGACGATACCCGCCTGTATCGGTAGATGGGACAGATACATCGCGTAGCTCATCCGGCCGACCGCGCCTATGCCGCGGGACGAAAGACCGCGGGCGAACGCGCTCGACTCCGGCAGAGTCAGGACGAAAACGAACACGCAGCCGATGATCAGCGTAACGAGAGTGTATCCCACGCTCTGGATGTGCGGTCCCATAAGGGAGCTTCCGTCGTACCAGAACGTAATCGCGGCGAGAGGCGCGCAGATCGCGAACAAAATCTTCGCCGGGCGGACAAGCGCACGGGCGCCGCCAGGAGCGCGCATAGCGCACGCGAGGAACGCGCCGACTCCAATGCCGTCCATCCGCGACGAGGTTAGAACGTACACCGTCGTTGGTGGAGCCATGCCTACGAAAAGCAGGTAGCACCGCGAGGCCAGCGCAATCAGCACGATCAGAGCGGAGAACGCCATCAGTCCGCGCCTCGATAGAAGCGCGACGATCACGGGCCATACGACGTAGAACTGCTCCTCGATGCTGAGCGTCCAGGTGACGTCGAGCGCCTTGTGTCGGAAAACGCCTCCCGACGCGATCGCGAAGTTCGCGAGGTACGTCCAGTAGTATACCGGCTCGCCCGCGAAGCTCCCGATCCACTCAGGAGTCCCACCCGCGATCATCGGGACGATCAGAATCCAGATGATGAGCAGAAGGTAATACAGCGGAAAAATCCTAAGCACCCTGCGAATGTAGAACCGCGAGAAATAGCCCGGCTGGCCCTTTGCGCCCAGAAGAATGCCGGTGATCAGGAATCCGGAAAGTACGAAGAACAGATCGACGCTCGTGAAAAACGTCCGCATTACGAACAGCGCGCCCTCGTCGAGCGCTGTGATCCCGCGGCTGTGCTCCGGAATCCCCGTCGGCTCTATGTGGTCCACGATCACCATCGTATGGAACGCGATGACCATCAAAACCGCTATGCCGCGGAGTCCGTCGAGGACCGGCATTCTTCCGCGGAGGTCGGGTTCGATTCGCTTCGAAGTGTGCATCGTCAGTACAGGCTTTATGCAGTCCATCGGCGCAGAGGGCGCGGAGTTCGGGAGAGAATTTTGGCTGATGATTTCGGCGGTTTCGCCGTATTCCACGGGGAATTTTCAATGAAGGATCAAATCGCCGTCTTTCCGAGCAGATACTCCTCCACAGGACCGAAGCGACTGGATCCCCTCTTCCACATCTGCAAATGAAAAAATCGAGGCAAAAAATTCCCTCGACTCTGGCTGAAATCCCCGAAATC
>JANLHZ010000001.1 GCA_024653775.1 Planctomycetota bacterium
TTTCAAGAAACGACACAATCGCTCCGTTATCACGAAATATCACGGAGCGAAAATGCCAAATGTCGGAAACATTCCACAGTACGGTACGACTGGTTGGGAACAGATCGTTAAAAACCTTCGCAGCGGAGGACAGATAAAGTTCCACGTCGCGTTTGACGATCCGCTGTTGCAGGTTCCGTCGCTTGGCGCGACTCTGACATTCGACGCCATTCCGCCAAATTCTTATGTCTCCGCCGCGTGGATCGTGTTGAGCGATCTCTTCACAGGTACGTTAATTACAGCGGTCAACGCTGATGTAGGTATTGTCGGTGGAGTCAAGCGATACATCTACGCCGCGGATATTCTAACCGACCCGGCTCCGGCGACGCTCCCCTACGTAATTCGCAACAAACCCGGAGAGCAATTCGACGGATCTAACACACCTGTGAACGACGGCGGAAACACACTTGCAATTCTTATCACTGCAACTGGCGACAACCTGGACCAACTCGCCACAGGGCAGCTCGATGTCTACATCGTGTACGAGACTTTTATCTAAATTTACTCTTGGCATGGGAAAATAAATAGCAAACGGAAACAACTCGCTGACACTTACAAAACGGGGCATACTCACGAAGAGCAACCCTACGATCACACTGACGAATCCGTCCATGAACATTGTGCGGATTATCCTCGAAGTCACCGGCGTGATTACTAAACCGAATCCCGGTGAAACCGCGACCCGCAGAGGCGATAGCACTCTGAACGCGCTCGGAAACGTCTCTCTGCTGGTAAACAATAGTGTCGTTGTTTCGGGCGACGCGCCAAATCTCTTCTGGTTCCAGGCCTTCCAGCAGCAGCAAAGCTCCCAGTGGGAGGAGGCAGATTTCAACGACACTTCAGGTCCGACGTCGTTCCCGTTCAGGTACTTCCTCGAACTGAACATGGACCTTCCCGGAAGGTACGGCTCCGGACTCGCAGCGATTCCGAAAGGTACGCAGATGATCCAGCTCGACCTTCAGTTTAACGATCTCGGCGCCATAGTCGAAGGTCCTCCCGCAAGCTGGACGCTCACGACCGAGGTAAACGCTTCCGTCGTTGAAACTTATGCGGATTTGATCGGTCCCGGCTATCAGATGTCGATTCTCCAGTCGATTTTCCAGCTTAACAAATCTGGAGTCACTCCGCAGTTCCCGAACGCGAACGGAAGGCGCGACATTCTATCGCTCTGGTACTTCGTCCGCGACGCGATAACGTACGAGCGCATCGACATAATTGATATCGTCGAGATATTGATGTACAATAATATGTCCCTCGTGAGGTCGAACGTGAAAACGCTCCTCGATATCATACTCGCGCGCTACGGAGCGAGAATCACCGCTCCAATGGCTCT
>JANLHZ010000010.1 GCA_024653775.1 Planctomycetota bacterium
TAGCCATAGTTCCGATGAGTATTTGACGACCGAGAGCGAAGCGAAGATGGCGTGAAAATGAGATGCGAGATGGATACTTTATTTATTTTAGCCTCCTTAACGGCGTCGAATAGATACTTTCATTCGCACAACTGTTCACGGGGTAGTTCGCAGTCTATAGCGGGATTCTGTAGTAGTGTGCTCGTGAGAGCATATTTTCGCGGTGTGGCGGATCAAAAAACGCCTTACTGCGTCACTACGAACGCGAGCTACCCTGTGAACAGTTACCTATACCCGCGGGATTATGGTGGTCTATAGTCCTTAAGGACGTGTAAAATAATAACCAACCTGGAGCTACGATCCGAGGTCGAATAATAGTGCGCTATAGTGCGCTATAGTGCGCGGAAACGAAGCGGCAACTATAGTTTTGCTATAGTTCGCCGATATCGAAGAATCGGAATTCAGTCGTCGGTTTCTTCGTCATCGAATTCATCTTCGAATTCCTCCGGCGGAGGCTTTTTCTTTTTTCCAGGTTTCCTTTCAGGATCGACTTCGTCCGAAGGCGCGACAAAAAACTGGTTCATAAAAAAGTCCTCGAACGAAAGTCCTGCGTATCCGTCGTCGGTATTTTTGAGGCGGTCGCGCTTTTTCGGCTCGAACGCGTCGTCGCCGAGGATCTGCTTCGTCGCGCGTTTGAACAAATCGTCGAGCGGCTGCTTTTTAAGAGTGTCACGAAGCTTCAAAGTATAGCGAATAATCGAAATCCCGTCGCGGACGCTATAGTCGCTTCCGCCGGCGTGACTGCTCTGCAGGAAGTCGACGGTCATCTGCAATAGTTTGTCCGGCGCGAAGCCTATGTTGTAACGGAGGATCGCTATCTCTTCCTCGCGCTCCGGAAACTCCATCGAAATCATAGGTGAAAGCCGTGAAAGAATGTAGTCCGGAACTTCGTACGTGCTCGAATCGTCGTTCATAGTGACACAGCAGCGAAAATCCGGATGAGCTTCGATCTTGATACCCGCGACTATGGATTCCGCGTACCTGCGATGATCGAGCAGCGGCGCGAGGCTCGCCCAGCTTTTTTCGCTCATGCGGTTCGCCTCGTCCAGAATGCACGCGCCGCCCGTAATCGCGGCGCTCATCAGCGGGCTTGCGTGGTAGATGATCTTGCCCTTGTCCGACAGCACAGGCGTTACGATCAGATCCTCAGGCCGCGTATCCATCGTGCACTGGAAAATGTAGACGTCCTTCTTCATCAGATTCGCGGCGGCCTGGGCGAGTGTGGTCTTGCCCATTCCGGGCTTCCCGATGATCCTAGGCGTCAGCGGCAGATCGTCTTTATGCACGACGTGCCAGCACGCCTGTAACTGCGTGAGGACTTCCTCCTGTCCGATCCACTGCGCTTTCTTCGCCACCGGAATCGAAAGAACGAGGTCGATATCATCAACTTTGTGGTGCCTTGTCATCGGAATTGATTTTATGATAGACGAGTCACAAATGCTATCGGAGCCGAAGAAATGAACATTCGTAATTCGTCACTCGCGTTTCGTCGTCGTATTCGCCAGGTCCCCTGCGCGATCGTCCTGATGACGACGTTGTTCGCCGCTGCCAGTTTGCGCGCCGAGGAACCAGGGTATGAATGGTGGCCGGAAGATCTGCCGGACTTTTCGTGGGCGGGTTATGACGCGGGGGAAAGCGAGTTCCAGCTTCCGGAGCGGGTTTTCAAAATCGAGGACTTCGAAGGATTTCCGGACGACGAAGAGGACGACACCGACGCGCTGCGCAAAACCATCTCAGCGGCGGAGGAAGGCGACGCAGGCGGCGTGGTCCTGCTTTCCGAGGGACGCTACATCCTCAAAGAGGACGTGCGCGTTCGGAAGGACCGCGTTGTAATCCTAGGCGCGGGTTCCGGAAAAACGGTGTTCGACTGCCCGAAGTCGCTCAGCGATATGCACGGCTACGAAGCTGGCTGGAGCTGGTCGGGAGGGATGATCCAGTTCAACCCAGGCGGCTCGAGCGAGAAAATCGCGGAGGCCAGGCTGCTCACGCAGGCGGGGGATGACAGGCTTGTCGTCAGTCCACTTGAGGACGTCCACACCCCCATAAATCCCGGCTGGTACATGCTCCAGTGGTACAACGACAAGGGCGCGGATACGCTGCTTGACCATCTCTACGGCGGAGTCGTCCCGCAGGCGAATATGGGGCAGGAGCTTCGGGACTCGGAAGGCGCGCGGGTGCGGGAGTGGATTTATGTCACGAGTTCGCGCGCGCTCGAAGATGAGTATCAAGGACTAATCGAACTGACCATCCGACAGCCGCTCCGGATCGACGTCCGTCCCGAGTGGAAGTGCGAAATCATCGCGCGAAAACCGATGATGAACTCCGGCATCCGGGGAGTCGGCTTCGAATTCCCGCTGACGGAATACCCGGGGCATCTGAAGGAGGTCGGCTACAATGCGATAGCGATGTCGAGCGCGGTGAACTGCGTCATCATAGACGTACGGACCCTCAACGCCGACAGTGGGATCTTCGTAAGCTCCTGCCGGTGTCTGACCATCGACGAAGTAACGATCGCAGGGAGATACATGCACCACTGCATCTGCGTATCGTGGAGTTCCGATTGCCTCGTGACGAACTGGCGGATCGAGGCTCAACACCGACACGGAACGACGATCTCATGGACCGCGCACGGGAACGTGTTTTCGCGCGGCTTCGGGCATCAGCTCGCGATGGATTCACACCGCGCCGCGTCGTTTATGAACCTGCACACCGATATCGAGATCGACCACGGCGCGACGATGCAGTACCCATTCCGCAGCGGTGGAAGCGCGCCGAGGGGTCCGCACAGCGCAAAGCAGAACGTCTACTGGAACATCCGCAACACGTTCCGCGGAAGGCCGGACGAAACCACCCGCATCGGTCCCGTGCGCGAATGGCCGCGGGGCGTATTCGTCGGCTGGACGGGGACGCGTCCGCTCGAAATGCCTCCGATCGCGAATCTGCGGCAGCAAGTCGTGCTGCTGAACGAAGTTCCTGAAGTTCCGGACCTGTACCTCTACCAGCGCAAACTGCGCATCGGAAGATGACCTCTTTCAGTTTGTATGCGTCTCGTTCCCGGACTCCGGCGAGGCTTTGATTTCCGGCGCGGCAGGCGGACCGTTTGCTGTCTCGGTTTCAGCTCGAAGGGTTTTGAGCTGGTCCATGAACGCGCCAAGTATCTTGGTCGCCTGCTGGAAATTCAGGAACGTGTAGATCGAGATGATGAAGAACATCGACGCGACGATGATGCAGCACCACGTCAGGAACCAAAGTTCGCCGATCTTCTTAAGCTCGGCTTCGCTTTTATCTTCAGGACGCGAATCCATCTGGGTCAGAGTCGAGGCGGGATCGACTTCCCGATTCGGCGCGACGTCCGGAACGGGCGTGGACTCTCCTCCGCCTTCAGCCGGGGCGCCAGTGGCTGCTTCAGGCGCCTCGACGCCCTCGGTTTGCGAGGCGGAAACCTCCGCAAGATCGTTCGCCGCGAAAAGAAGTTCGGGTGACGCCACGAAAATGACCAGTATTGCAAGAATTCTTGTAAGCATAATTTCGTCCAATGTTGCGAATTCAGATTGTAAACTAACCTTCGACCGCGGCGTTGCGTTTCAGCGAAGCGATTATCTGAACGTGTTCGTCGATCATCGATTTGAGCGCCCTCGCGGAATCGCGAACGCGGATCGCCTCGACCGCGTAGAGATACAGTCCGAAAAGCAGAAGCAGCAGCGCGCTTCCGGCTGTCGCGAGCGTGATCTGGCTTTCATAGGTGCTGAAAATTCCGGGGAGGGCTTTCGCGCCGGGGTGGACGGTATCGATGTTTTCCGCCGGTTTCCACCAGTAGACGCTCTGGTTCACGACGATCATCATAGGCGACGCGAACAGCACGTAGACCGCGCAGAACCTCGCGCGCTTGCTCGGCTCGTCGATCGAAGAGCGTAGAAGTTTGTACGCGAGGTAGATCACGAAAAGGATCAGAGTCGTCACCAGCCGCGGCTCGCTCCAGAGCCAGTAGGATCCCCATTCCGCCTTGGCCCAGATCATTCCGCAGCCTAGGACCGTGCCGAAGCAGCAGAGGCCGAAGAACACGCCAACGTCGGAGCGTACGTCGCGCTTCAAGTCCCTGGCGAGGAGATAGAAAATCGCGTCGATCGCCGCGAGAACGAGGAAAAGATAGCCGATGATCGCAAGCGGCATCTTGTAGAACAGGATGCGGTAGACCTCGGTCATTTTTGCGACGTTGGGCGCCCAGGTGAACGCCATCGGAAACGAGACGATAAGGAGCACCGCTCCGAGCATGCAGAGCCATAGCGCGGCCTTGCTGGGCTTCACGGTCTCAGGAATGGTCGAGGTCAAAAGACTCATTTTTCAGCCTCCCGGGACGATTTCAAGTCTCGCGGTATTTGTGTGTCCGAAACGCAATTCCGATGTATATTTATAAAGTTTGCGACCTGCATCAACGAATTTGAAGGAATTCGATGGCTCGTGACATTGCAGTACTAACATATTCCGGCGGCGTCGACTCTCTGCACAGAGCGTTCGCGCTCTCGAAGATTCACAAAATGGAGGTCCACACCGTCGGCGTCGACACGGGCGGAATCACGGGCAAGGAACGAATCGCGGCGATAAACAGATGCGAGCAGAATCTCGGGCTGCGAAGAACCGAATTCGTGGACTCGAAGGCAAGCGCGCTTAAATATTTCGTTCCGTACCTCACGCTCGGACTGTTTTCGCCGCTCGAACTCGCGATGCCGGCAATAAGCGCGGCAAGATTTCTCGAGGCGAAGGAGGCATCTAGCATCGCGCGAAAAAACGGAGCGAAATGCATCGCGTACGCCGGACTCGCCGCTCATACCGCAAGGCTGATGGAAACGTCCCTTTCGCTGTTCGCGCCGGGAATTCCGGTTGCGCCAAGCTCGGAAAAAGAAATGCTTTCGCGGGAGGACAAAATCGCGGAATTAAAAGGCGCGGGGCTGATTTTCGATCGCGCGGAAGAAATATACAGTATAGATCATGCGCTCTGGGTTAGCGTGGCATTCAGAAAACCTCCGGTAATCGCCGGGTCGTCCCAACCGGAGGGTTATTTGAAACGCGATCTCGACAATGCGTCGAAAAAGGTCAGCGACCGTCTGCGCGATCATCGGATCGGATTCACGGAAGGGCTTCCGATCTCTCTGGACGGCGCGACGCATCCCCTCCCGGAGATGATGGAAAAACTCGGCGCCATCGCTCACCAGCACGGCATCGGAACGGAGCCGGGTACACTGTCGAGTCCGCACGACGTGAGACTTCGCGCGTTTGTAGACGCCGCGGCGTGGGAGGTGGTCCGCGTAGCTCTGAAGGGAATTTTCGAAGTGGTGCTGACGTACCAGCAACAAAATCTGCTTCAGACGATCACCGGACGATACGCGGAATTGCTTTCGAGAGGACAGTACTACAATCCTGTAATGCGGGATATGGAAGCGCTGATGGATTCGGTTCGAAAACTCGTCTCAGGCGAAGTCGTTATCAAGATCGGGATGGGTTCGTGTAAACTCGCGAGCGTCGATTCGCCACGGGACTTCACGTCAAGCCCGCTGCTGAACGTCGGCAGCGGCAATGATATCTGGAACTTCCGTGACGCGCAGGGCGCCGGACGTCTGGACGGGCTTACCGCGCAGCTAGTGCGCAGGTTTCTCACGGAATGAGCTTATGACTAAAATCCTTTTCTCCTCGGTCTGCAAACCAATCGGGCCGAGCGTCGGAGACACTACCTCCGTGGGTTATGAACTGCTTCACGGACAGGTCACGAGATCGCAGGGCATATACTCGCCAAGGGTTGTCCACAAGCAGTTCGCGCTCGATTACATCGCCGAAAATCTCGACGCCCCTTCGACAGTGCTTCACTATCCTGCGAGGGAGCACTTCATCAAAGAGCTGAAGAAAGGTCCGGAGATCGTCGGGATTTCATTCGTCTTAAGCACCGCGCACCACATGATCGAAATGTGCGCGCTCGTGCGCGAGTATGCTCCCGGAGCGAAGATCGTCCTCGGCGGCTACGGAACCGTGATGGACGACGACGAGCTTACACCGCATTGCGACGCGATATGCCGCGAGGAAGGCGTCGGCTTTATGCGGAGGTATCTTGGGGAGGAGGAACTTCCCGTCGAAAAGTTCACCCACCCGGAACTGACGAGCAGACTGCGGATATTCGGGATTCCGATAGCGCACACCGCAATGATCTTCGCTGGGCTTGGCTGCCCGAACGGCTGCGATTTCTGCGCCACGTCCCACTTTTTCAGGCGCGAGCACATAAAACTCCTCGCCACGGGAGATGCGATCTACGAAACCATGGAGTCGTTCCAGAGCAACGACCCGGATTGCGAATTCACGATCCTCGACGAGGATTTCCTGCTCAATGAAAAACGCGCGAGACGGTTTCTTCAGCTTTGCCGGGAAAAGCAGCGATCGTTCCCAACCTTCTGTTTCGCGTCGGTGCGCGCGCTTTCGAAGTTCACTTACGAGGAACTTCACGAAATGGGAATCGACGGCATCTGGGTCGGGTACGAAGGAAGGGAGTCTGGATACGACAAGCACCACGGTCGCGACATCGACGAACTCATCCGCGATCTGCAGGCACACGGAATATCGGTGCTGACGTCGATGATCGTCGGCATTCCGTATCAGACCGCCGAAATCGCAAGAAAGGAATTCCGCGGGCTGATGGAAGATAAGCCGTCGCTGAGTCAGTTCCTGATTTACGGACCGACGCCCGGCACCCCGTTTTACGAGAAGGTTGTCAGGGAAGGACTTCTGCGCGATGAAATGCTGAGCGATCGAGCAAAGTATTACAAAAGCTGCACAGGCTTTAAGTCAATGGTCAACCATCCGTTCATGCCTCCGGAGGACATCGAGGCGCTTCAGGAGGAATTCTACAGGGAAGATTTCAGGATTCTGGGACCGTCGATTTTCCGGATGATAGACGTCAAGCTGAACGGCTATCTAAAATACAAGGACTCCGAAAACCCGATGCTTCGGAAGAAAGCCGCGGAGTTCAGGGACAAACTTGCGAAATACCTTGCGGTGCTTCCCGTCGGCATCGTCGGACCGCAGGTTTCCTTAAAAAACCGTCTGCTATATCTGAAGCGGTATTTCCAGATTCTTTTCGCGACCTCGTTCGCGCAGAAGGCGATGGTCCTCGCGGCTCCGATCATGCTTGTCGCCGCTGCGATTACATTCATCACAAGGCTGTTCAACTTTGGCGAGCACCCTGTATCGAGGTACCACCACTATTTTGGACGGAAGTCGATGCAGAAACCCGTGAAGCTGGCGACGACTCTTTACAATCTTCTGCACGTGCGAAGAGAGACGACCTGTATCCCGTTCTGGCGAAAGCTGAGCTGGAGAGCGATAATGTCTCTTCGATTGTCGCCAAAGTTGTGGCTTCCTCGCAGGGATGCGCTCGAGGACTGGATGCGCAGGGCGAGGCAGAAACTTCAGGGCAAGGGATTCGAGACGGATGGCCTCGATGAAATGCGCACACAGATCTACGGCCTGCATGCGAGGTTCGACGCCGCGAAGAGACGCTACAAACAGTTCAAGGCGGAAGTTGGTTCCCGCTCGCGGGAGAAGCTCGCGGAACTGAAGTCCGACATCAAGGCCGCGAAGGCGGAACTCAAGCGAAGAATCGTTGAAATGCGCCTCACCATCCGCCTTGCGTACGCGGGTGAAACCGCGGAGTGACCGATCATGTTACCCGATTTCATCGAGCGTCGGAGCATCGTAGGCGATCAGCACGAAAAGCTCTCGCGGACCATGCGCGGGCATCACGAGGATTTTTTCGACGTCCGCGGTCCTGCTGGCGCCCGTGATTATCGTCGTCCAGACGCCGGGGGATTTTTCCGCGCGGCACTCCGCGAGATAATAGCCAGGGTAGTGATAGATGGCGTCCGCCTTGGAAAACGATAAACGCGGCGTCATCAGGGGATGCAGTCTCTGGTCAATACAGCATAAAGTTAAATAAAAATTGATTTGCTATTTATTCACGACTCGTGACACTATGTATATCATATACTTTATATGATATTATATATGATAATTACGTGTTATGGCTATTTATTTGAATTTTATCAGGTCGTTTGAAGCAGCGCGGATTTCGTTGAGCGTTGGAGCATCGTCGGCGATCAGCACGAAAAGCTCTCGCGGACCGTGCGCGGGCATCACAAGGATTTTTTCGACGTCCGCGGTCCTGCTGGCGCCCGTGATTATCGTCGTCCACACGCCAGGACGCTTCTCGCCCGCCGCGGCTGCGAGGTAATCTCCGAGGTAGTGCACAACGCTGTCCGCACGCGCGACGATTATCGACGTCAGAACGAGCAGCGACGCGTAGCTCTCCTCGTCGGTTCGGAAACTGAGCGCCGCGCCACCTGTGTCCGCGATGAGCGCATCGCAGGCGGAAATCCCGAACTCGTGGTCGCGAAGCTCCGCAGGCCGATCCTGGTAAATGACATCCTTCGAACCCGCGACTATTTCGCGGATTCGCGCCAGCGTTGCGTCCTTCGTTTTCGTGTACTCAGCGTGGTCGAGGGCACCAGCGAAAACCTCCGCGTCGCAGAACTTCGCGATAAGCGCGTCCTTGTCCACGAGTCGCGCCTCTTCGTCGAACGGCAACGAAACCTCGGGCCGCGGTACGCGCGCAACGCCTTTCAGTTGTTTCTTTATCTCGTCGAGCATAAACTACACTCTCAAACTCCGCACACAGGTTTGCACGGATAAACCGAAAATCAAAAATCAAAAATCAAAAATGGTACAAAAACGAACCGTCCTCACCGTCGAGCAGGCGCTCTCGATGTCTTACGCCACGCTGCGTTTCGTCCACCTCGGATGGCGAGTGATCCGCGTGGAAGCGACCCCGGTGAAAGGCCTCGCCTCGATGGGCGATCCGAACAGATTCATCGGAAGGAAAGTAGTCCACGACGATCTGCACAGCTATTTCGTCGGCCCGAACGTCGGCAAGGAGGCGATCGCGCTCGATCTGAAATCCGCTGAAGGACGCGAGGCGCTGCACCGCATCGTGAAGAAACTGGACGTCGACGTCTTCTGCACGAATTCGCTCCCAAGACGCCACAAGGACTTCGGCTTCGATTACGAAACCCTCCGCGCGGTGAAGCCGGACATAATCTGGGCATCGATTTCCGCGCTCGGACTCGCGCATCCGGACGTCCCAGGCTACGACCCCGTGATGCAGGCGATGCTCGGCTATATGGACATCACCGGCTATTCCGACGGTCCGCCGCTGCAGAACGGTCCGCCGCTGACGGACTTGAAGGCGGGCGACGAGGTCTTCGCGCAGACGATGCTCGCTCTGCTGGAACGCGCGGAAACTGGCGAAGGCAAGATGATCGACGTCTCGATGGCGCGCTCCGCTGCGAGCTGGTTGCAGACGTTCATCCCAATGCTCGATATGGGTTCGCCTCCCGAGGAACTGAAGCGCAACGGAAACGAGCACCGGCAGTTCATCCCCGTGAACGCCTACCGCACGAGCGACGGCTGGATCTACGCCGCGATAGGGAGCGACTCCCAGTGGAAGCGGCTGACGGAAAGCGAAATGTTTCTTCCGCTCGCGCTCGAGAAGTTCCACACGAACGAAAGCCGCCGGCAGAATAAGCGGGAGCTTCACGAGTCGATCGACCGCGAGACTTCGAAGTATACAACCGCGAATGTCGAAGCTGTGATGGCGAAGTGCGTCGTTCCGCACGCACGAATCACGCCGATCGAAGGGGTCACGAGCATTCCGTTTATCGCGCAGGATTTGACGCACACGACCGCTCCGGACGGAAGTCCCGTCCGCCTCCCCCCCGCGGCGGTGTCGACCGCGCACCTCGAAGAATCGAAAGGCGAAATCCCCTTCGCCCCCCGCTACGGCGAGCACACCCGCGCGGTCCTCATTGAGGCGGGATATTCTGCCGCTGAAATCGACGCGCTCCTCACTTCCGAAGCGGCGTACGGTCTCGAATGAGGAAACCGAAATATCTGGAATGTTCAGTCGTAAACTCAAACAGATGCGTGACCTTGTCGGTCGAGTTGACTACGTGTTGACTGCTCATGCTATCGACGAGATGGACGAAGATATGTTATCGGTGTTCGATGTCGAAAACTGTGTTTTGACAGGTGAAATTGACTCAAGGAAGCGAGACGAGGAAACTCTCGAATGGAAATACTGCATCACAGGTGATACTATTTCAGGGGAAGAGATGAGCGTAATTGCGAAATTCGGTCACACAGGCAAGTTGGTGATAATCACGGTATACAAACTATGAAGCGAGGCGATGAAAAACTCACCTGCGAACTTTGCGGCAAGCATTCCGCAAAAGTTCGCCGCGTCACGAGAACCTTTGGCAAAGGCGAGAACCTGCTTCTAGTTGAAAACGTTCCGGTTGTTTTCTGCCAAAGCTGCCACGAAAGCTACGTTTCGGCATCGACTCTCCATGAAATCGAGAGAATCAAAAAGAACCGAAAGCAGCTTGCAAAGTCGAAACCCGTAGATACGGTAAAGTTCGGCTGAGAACGGCGCCCCGCCAAAGTCCTCAGAGAGGCGGGGTATTCTGCCGCTGAAATCGACGCGCTCATTTTCTCCGGCGCGGCGTACGCTCCGTGACAAATAAAGACCTCCACGATCAAATGAACGCTCCAGGTTCCGTCCTGTAGAAGCGAGAGAGACTTCGAATGGGTCGGAGATCGATAATAAAGAGGTAAAATGAATCAGTCAGAAAATGTAATCTGGATCGCAGACAAAGTATTTAACAAAAATCGAAAGAAGATGGAGCCAGGTACGATCGACTTTCGTATCCGGTGGGAAGATGAAAGTGAGGGTTTATTTTTTATTCTAGAACGTAGATATCCGAACAAAGACTCGTGGGAAAAACTAGGCCCTTACTATAGCGTTTGCGAAGCTCAAAACGCTGTAGATTCGATCGTCGGGCGCAAAGTTCCTAGTTCAAACTGGATTGAACAAAAACCCATCGATCAGAGATGAAGAACTCTATTAACAATGAGAGGAACTGCCATATCAGCAAAACTACAGCCGATAGTCCTCATAGCAGCGTGCGTACCAGAAGGCACAGCTCGCTTCGATCGAAGTCGCATTCCCTTCCTCGATCCTCGATCCTGAATCCTCGCCCCTTTCCAGTAAAATCGGGTTTAGCCGTGAACGGGGGCGCAGCGGGCTTTAGAATCCGGGGGTATTGAATTTGTCTAAGGCAAACGGAGTTTAACTATTCATCGCCACCGAACGAGACGTTCGATGGCGTTTGCGGACGAGGACGTCCGCGGTCCCAATATGGCGCTATTCGAACTCGGATACAGGAAGTGGCAGGGGAAGCTCGGATTCCGGATTTTCCGCTGGATGCCTATGGTGCGGAGGCAGATCCCGGTGCTGCTGCGTTCGAAGGTGCTGATTACGCTGCTCGTTTTGTTTCTGCTTTTCACGATGATCAGCCAGGCGATAACCCTCGCGGGGCTGATGATGGGGAATGCTCTGATGAGCACGTACACCGTCGCGCAGTACATCGACATCGGCCTATATTTCACGTACGTGATCCTCGTCTTCGCGGGCGCGGGGCTGATCTCATCCGACATACGCGCGAACGCGTTCCAGATCTACGGCTCGAAACCTATAACGTGGCTCGACTACTACAAAGGCAAGTTCGTAACGGTCGGGCTGTTCATATTCGCGACGACGTTCGTGCCGGGGACGGTGTTCTATCTCTTCGGGATCGGATCGCAAGTCGAAATGCCAGGCTGGCAGGACGTTATGAAAGGCGTCGGATTCGTGTTTTTGTATTCGATGCTGCTCGTTGTCACACTGAGCACCATTATCCTTTTTCTTTCGTCGATCACGAAGAACCAGTGGGTCGCGGGAGTTCTCTGGATTCTGATCCTGCTGATGGGAAATACCATCGGCGAACTCGTGGAGGAAGTTTCCGACACTCCAGGCGGAAGATATTTCAGCGTCGAATACAACCTCCGCTGCGTCGCGGCGCGCATGCTCGAGGAGACCAGGATAGACAACGTATCGTTTCTCGCGCCGGAATCGATTTTCCCGGACCTCGATCGCGAGCTTCCGCGAAAGTCCACTACTTTAGCCCCGACGGGAGCCGAGCCGGACGATCCGAAGGCGTTCATCTACGTCAGCCTGCGTTCGCTTGCGACGGGACCGCTTGTAGGAATGTTCGCCCAGGGTCGCGCAATGAATCAGCGCGAGGCTGAACGGCTGCTCTCGGAAGAAGAAAAACAGGACGAGCGCGACCAGAACGCCCTACGAATGGAGATGGCGAAGCTCTTTATGAACTCGGGATACAAACCGACGGTTGAACAGCTTCTCGGGATCATCGAGCTGCGTCTGTCGCTCGAACAGAAGCCTGACAGCGACGTCCGCAAGATGGACTTCGAGACGAGCCTGTACGTCACCATCGGCGTAACGCTCGGATGCTTCGTGTTGACGATTCTGAAACTGCGGCGCGCGATACTCGAACGGTAGATTGCCGTCCGCGCGTGAGCGTGGCACGGACGTCCCGTCCGTGGTGGGGGTGCAGACGTCTCGTCTGCGCATTCCCTTGAAAATCACGGGCAGGATGCCCGTGCCACTGCGCAGTATTTTCAATCTGTAGGCGAGACGCGTGGCACTTCCGCCATCGTCCGTGGGAAATGGTACTCACGGGCAAGATGCCCGTGCCACGTCTGCGCTCCCAGGACGCACTCGAAAAAAAATCCGTGAAAAAATGCGCAGTAGTATAGTGCTTCAACAAAGTATTGTTGCAACATGAAGAAGCAGGGATTGGAGGTTCGAGATCGCGCAAAAACAGGTAAGTCCGGAGTGCGGTA
The DNA here is from genome assembly GCA_024653775.1 of Planctomycetota bacterium. Taxonomy (GTDB): domain Bacteria; phylum Planctomycetota; class UBA8742; order JACQVU01; family JANLHZ01; genus JANLHZ01. Next base: position 12,874 of record JANLHZ010000010.1, read on the forward strand.
TAAACTAACGTAGGCTGGTTCTGTTTATGCGGGTAACGATCTCGAACCACCCGAAGCCATCAAATCGCCGTCGAGTTTCTCCGGCGACGCGATGACTTCGGGTCCACCGAGGGCGCCCTCGATCCTTTCTCGCCACAAGCGGGAAGGAAAAAAAGGCTGAGAACGAAAGGACCGGATGACAAAGTAGGGGGCAGGTTGAAGGAAAGATAAGGACGCGCGTCCTTATCAGTTCGTTCGCGTTCTCCCTGGTAGTAATGAGACGGCGGACATATAAATTCTACTCCGAAGAACGATTACTGGATAGCGAATTCTTGCGGTCCGCAGGTTGAATCCGTTGCCCAGGACGAGCCAAGAGGTTACATTCTTGGCTATGGCCGACATTTTTGCGTCTATCCCGGAGGAACCGCAGGACGAGCATGCGCCGCTGGCGGAGCGGATGCGACCGCGGACGTTCGCGGACTTCGTCGGGCAGCAGAAAATCGTCGGCGAGGGCGCGCTGCTCCGGAAAGCGATCGAATCGGGCGAATTGCCATCGATCATACTGTGGGGTCCGCCCGGCAGCGGAAAGACGACTCTCGCGCGGATCGTTGCGACGAAAACGAAGGCGTTCTTCGTTCCATTCAGCGCAGTAACGAGCGGCGTCAAGGAACTTCGCGAGGTCATCTCGCACGCGGAGAAGCGAAGGAAGTTCGAACGCAGCCGGACTATTCTGTTCGTGGATGAAATCCACCGCTGGAACAAGTCGCAGCAGGACGCGCTTCTGCCCCACGTCGAAAGCGGGCTGATAACGCTTATAGGCGCGACGACCGAGAACCCGAGTTTCGAGATAAATTCGGCGCTGCTCTCCCGCTGCCGGGTGTTCGTGCTCGAGAGCCTTTCGGACGATGAGATCGTGACGCTTTTGAAGCGAGCGATTGCGGTTTTGCCCTCATCCCCAGCGAGGCACGGGCATCCTGCCCGTGAACTCACGGACGAGACGTCCGTGCCACCTGTGCTCGAATATCTCGCGGCCATGTCCAGCGGCGACGCGCGGGTCGCGCTGAACGCGCTCGAGCTGGCGCTGAAGTCCGGAGGAGCGCTTACGAGGGAAAGCGTCAGCGAGGCACTGCAGCGCACGCACCTTCTCTACGATCGCGCCGGCGAGGAGCACTACAACATCATCTCGGCGCTGCATAAAAGCCTCCGCGGGAGCGATCCTGACGCGTCGCTTTACTGGCTGGGACGGATGCTCGAGGCTGGCGAGGAGCCGCTGTACGTCGCGCGCCGGCTGGTGCGATTCGCGTCGGAGGACGTGGGGATGGCGGACCCGTGGGCGCTGAACCAGGCGGTCTCAGCGTTCGAGGCGTGTCATTACATCGGGATGCCCGAATGCGAACTCGCGCTTGCGCAGCTTGTCGTCTACCTCGCGCTCGCGCCCAAGTCGAACAAGCTTTACACCGCATACGCGGCGGTCAAGAAGGACATCCGCGAACTCCCCGCGGAAGGAGTCCCGCTGCACCTTCGTAACGCGCCGACGAAGCTGATGAAAAACCTCGGCTACGGGAAGGACTACAAGTATAACCCCGATTACGACGGCCCAGTGGATCAGACGTATCTGCCCGATTCGGTGAAGGACCGGAAGTACTGGACCGGCGAAACTTGAGCCAATCCGGCTAAATCCATCGACTAGCAGACTCCGTTGCAATGTGCGGTTAAAGCGAGTAGATTGACTTAGAACTCGGGAAGCAAGTGAAATAGTTGACGCGACAATGACCGATAATGAACTTGAACAACTTTTGTCGGATATAGAGTCCGACATTTGCGAAAGAACGTCATCCGAAAAGGATACCGACAAGATCAGGAAGGCAATCTGCGCGTTCGCCAACGATTTGCCAAATTATGGACGTGCCGGGATACTTTTTATAGGAGTTGACGACAATGGAACTCCAGTTGGACTATCCATCACAGATCGCTTGCTGCAAACTCTTTCGTCTATGCGGGATGATGGGAACATCGTTCCACTGCCGTCCATAGACGTTCAAAAGCGAAAGCTGAAAGGAGAGGAGGTGGCCGCGGTATTCGTCTACCCTTCGAAGGCGCCTCCGGTCAGGTTCAAGGGAACCGTTTGGATTCGATCAGGTCCGAGGCGAGGCATCGCGAGCTCCGATGACGAACGCAGATTGAATGAGAAGCGCAGGCATGGAGATTTGTCCTTCGACATAAGGCCGGTCCAGTCCGCGAGCATCGACGATCTAGACGAGTCACTTTTTAGGCGCGAATATCTACCCGCCGCGATCGACCCTGAAATCTTATCGCGGAACAACAGGACACTGGAACATCAACTCATAGCCACGAAATTCGCCCACCTCGGTCCGCCGACGCTGCCGACGACGCTTGGCATACTTGCCATCGGTAAGGCGCCAACCGACTGGATACCCGGCGCGTATGTTCAAATCATCCGTTTTGACGGCGAAACTCTCGGCGACCCGATTATCGCAAAAAACGAAATCCGGGGTCCGTTACCTGAATTGCTGATTCGTTCGGAAAGCGCTTTGAAACTTAATATTCGAACGGCTGTCGATTTAACTTCATCGGACCTGGAAGTAAATACGCCCGACTATCCTGTCGAGGCTTTACAGCAAATATTCAGGAACGCTATTCTGCACCGAAACTATGAAAATACAGGTGCGCCCGTGAACGTGTACTGGTTCAACGACAGGATAGAGTTTCATTCTCCTGGAGGTCCTTATGGACAGGTCACGCTGGAAAACTTCGGCAATCCGGGAATGTCTGATTATCGTAACCCGAATCTCGCCGCGGTCATGAAGGAACTGTCTTTCGTCCAGCATTTCGGTGTTGGAATCGAAACTTGTCGATCCGCGATGAAGCGCAACGGGAATCCCGAGCCTGTGTTTCAGGTGCAGCATTCCCACGTTGCGGTGATCCTGCGGAGGCGACAATGAGCGTTCCCGTCATCGCATTCTTCAACAATAAAGGCGGAGTAGGAAAAACATCGATGGTGTACCATCTTTCGTGGATGTTTGCCGACCGCGGGCTAAGGATAGTCGCGGCCGATATCGATCCTCAGTGCAACCTGTCCGCTGCGTTTCTGGACGAAGAGAGGCTGCTTCAGGTCAATCCTCCCGGTGGCGATCATGCGCTTACGATTTTTGGAAGCGTACAACCTTTAAGACGCGGTACTGGCGATATAGCCGACCCGCATGTCGAAATTATTTCGGACCGACTCGGGCTTATCGTAGGCGATATGTCTCTTTCGACCTTCGAGGATCAACTGTCCGAGGTCTGGCCCAAGTGCATGGACAGGGACGAACGAGCGTTTCGAACGACGTCTTCGTTTTTCAGATTGACTCAAAACGCGGCGTTGAAACACGGAGCCGACGCGATCCTGATCGATATCGGCCCGAACCTTGGAGCAATCAACCGCGCCGCGCTTATCGCGTCGGATTTCGTCGTTATTCCACTTGGACCGGACCTTTTCTCGATTCAGGGTCTTACTAACCTCGGTCCGGCGCTCCGCAGTTGGCGAGTCGAATGGAAAGACCGATTGGTTAGGAACCCCGCGAAGGAAATCCAGCTCCCCGCCGGAAATATCGAACCCATAGGATACGTTGTCCTTCGTCATACTATCAGGCTCGATCGTCCGGTGAAGGCGTTCGATCGCTGGATTGCCCGGATGCCATCGACGTATTCCGAATCGGTGCTCAACGAGGGTGCTAAATCGGAGTTGACAGTGGAAAAAGACATCAACTGCCTGGCAAGGATCAAGGATTATCGCTCTCTGATCCCACTGGCGCAGGAAGCCCGGAAACCTATGTTTTCCCTTCGCGCCGGGGATGGCGCGCTCGGCGCTCATTTGAATTACGTTGAAGAGGCACGTAAAGACTTCTTTAATCTCGCTGTAAAAATTGCCAAAAACGCCAATTTGAAGGAACTCTCGTGACCACACTGAATCTCGAACTTCCCTCTGTCATCGCGGCGGACGCGATGCGAGTACTTTCCATCGCGCGGAGGATCGTCCTGACCGGCGAGGGCGCCGAGCGAGACGAAGCTGAATTCATCGCGGGCTATCCGCTAGAGTACCTGACCGACGTTTTCGCCGGCGCGAACCGCATCCGCATACATTTCCGCGGCGAAGAGATTCACCGCTGCAGAATCGCGAACGTCAAAAGCGGCAAATGCGAGGAGCGCTGCGACTTCTGCCGGCAGAGCGCGCACTTCAACGCCGATTCGCCCGAATATCCGCTGGTAGACGAGGCAACGATCCTCCGCGAAGCCGAGCAAGCGGAGAAGGACACCGCCGCGGAACTCGGACTCGTCGCGTCTGGCTACGGCCTAGGCGACGGCCCGGACTTCGAAAAGCTGCTCGAAAGCGTGACCGCGGTGAAGAATCAGGGAAAGGTGAACCCGCACGCAAGCCTCGGCATCATTCCGGAAAGCTCGCTTCGAAGGCTGAAAGACGCTGGACTCGAGATGTACCACCACAACCTCGAAACCGCGCGACGTCATCATCCGAGCATCGTTCACTCGCACACTTACGACGAGGAGGTCAGCGTTATTCGCGCTGCGAAGAAGGTCGGGCTGAAGACATGCTCCGGCGGCATCCTCGGAATGGGGGAGACCGAGGAGGACCGCATCGACTTCGCGTACGAGCTTGCGGACCTTGCGCCCGACACGATCCCGCTGAACTTCTACGTCGACGTTCACGGCACTCCGCTTTTCGGGAAGGTCACGCCTATGGAGCCACGCGAGATTCTGCGCGTCATTTCGCTTTACCGTTTCGTGAATCCGCGGGCGGACATCCTGATCGCCGCGGGGCGCGCCCAGCATCTTCGCGACCTGCAATCGATGATCTTCTTCGCGGGCGCAAGCGGAATGATGATCGGGGACTTCCTGACGACGCCGGGCAGAACCGTTAGCGACGACGTCCTGATGCTTCGCGACCTCGGAATGGCGTGAAAGCGCTGTCAATCCTCGCCGCGGAGGCTTTCGATGGTCGCCTACGCTTCTATTCTCATCATCCGGTACTGATCGGAGGTGTGGGTGCGAATGAAGTTTTCGAGGGTTGGAATCGCCCCCGCTGCGGAAGGTCCGACGTGACGCAGCTCGACGATGATCGTGTGACGAAGCGCGGTGGTGTTGTCTTCGAAAGCCTCGATGATTTCCAAAGTCACCGCGCCCGCGTCCGGACCGAGAAGGCCGAGGGATTTCATCGCGTAATCCCGAAGCAGCGGATCGCGGTGTTTCAGAATCTTCGCGTAGGCGCGCGCGCGTTCGACGCATAGCACGTTCGAACGCCGCAGAGCGTCGATCGAAACGGTTGTAATTCCGATTTCCTGCGTAGACAGCTTCGAAATCAGCGCCCGCACGACTCTTTCGTCGTCCGGCGCGATCTTCCCAAGTGTCGTCGCGCTTGTGATCGGCACCTGCGGAAGCAGCGAGTCGAGGCTGGCAATCACCACGCCGGTTGCCTCGGAGGCGGCTGGACCGATCTCGCCAAGCGCGTAAATCAGATGGAAAATCCGGAAACTCCTCGCGGCGGAAATCTCCGCAACTATCCGCGGGACTGCGTCGGGCCCCTGTCTTATGAGGTTCGTTATCGCCTCATCACGTCTCATGCTTTCTTCATCCATCGCGAGTGCGATGAACAACTCCGTCGATTCGGACATTGGCGCGTTCAGAATCGCGAGCGTGCGCGCTGCCTGCATCCGAACGCCGTGATTCTCCGACTTGAGCAGGGGCGCGAGTCCTTCAGCCACGAATTCTACATCTGGATCGATCCTTGCGACTGCCCAGATCGCTGCGATTCGGACGTCGTCGTCCTCGTCGCCAAAAAGCGACGCGAGGTCCATTTCTGCGCCGGAGGCTATCGGACCGAGCGCGCCGATACTTCGCGCCGCGTTATGCCTGACGACGGAGTTTTCGTCGTAGAGCGCGAGCAGCAGCGCCGGGAGTACGAGATCCGGGTCGATGGAGATGGAAGGGAGTCTTTCAGCGACAATGATCCGCGCTTCGTCCGGACCGTCGCGGAGCAGTTTAAGCAAAGACGGGAGCGCCTTTACGCCGACGTTAGAAATCGCGGTTATTGCAAGAAATGGTTCGCACTCGCCCGAGAGAATCATCTCCTCGAGCGCAGGGACCGCTGGCTCCGCGCGATTTCCGATCGCGACGAGGGACGATACCGCGAAGCTGCGAATCTCTGGAAGATCGTCCCGCGTAAGCTCCGCTAGTTCCTCCCCGGATAGAGACGAGCCACCGGCGAATCGAATTTCGTTCCGCGCCATTTCGTTCACGCCGACATCTTCGTCGTGCGCCAGATATACAAGTGTGCGGATCGCCACGGGATCTGTGAAGTGTAGCCTTCCGAGTGTGCGCGCGAGCGCAAAACGAATCATGGTGGATTCGTCATCGCGAATTTCCGCAAGACTCTCCGCGATAAAACTCGACGTCGCGCCGAGGCGCTCGATTCCCTGCACCACCGCGAGTCTCACGGTTGCGTCTTCGTGATTAAGAAAAGGAAGGACCAGTTTTGCGGTGTCGTCAAATCTCATCCGAAGCTCGCAGATCGAGCGTATCGCCGCGGCTTTCAGTTCCGGGTTTTCGCTTTCGACGACCTTTAGAACCGCGCGATAGATTTTCACCTGATCTCTTTGAAACGTTCCGAGAAGCTCCACACAGCGGACTGCGAGGACGGTTTCGCCTCCGCCAGCGAAATCGATCAGCCGGTCCGCGATTTTCCCCGGCGCGTTCTGAAGTAGAAAGATCGTCTTCAGTCTGACTTCGTTGCGATCGTCCAGAAGCATTCGGATCAGCTCCGTGGGGTCGTAGATCAGGATCGACCTCAGCGTATTCTCGGCGGCGAGCCAGCTCTTGTCTTCCTTCCCCTGCGCGTATATCTCCATCACCGTCTTCGTCGCGCGGACGCTGCACGCGCCAATCAGTCCGATGGCGTCGATGGCTTTTGCGCGGATCTCGTCGTCGCTTTCGCTTTCAACTACTCTGCAAAGAGCGCTTAGGACTTCCTCGTTCTCGCCGAAGCGTCCTGCGATCGACGTTGCTGCGAGCAGCCTCGTCGACTTCTTCGGGCTTTCGAGCATCTCGATGAATTTTTTCTCGATTCGACCGAGAAGCCGATCCGAGATAAGCATGTGGTCGAGCACCCAGAGCGCCTGTATGCTCTTCTCGTCGTCGCCGAGTTTTTCGATCATCATTAGCGCGGAGAGTTCGCCCATCCGCGTGAGGGCGATTCTGATTGCGACTCCGACGCGGGAATCCTCGTGCATCAGTTCCACCAGCGCGGGGACCGCCTCCTTCGCGTCCGCGCCCATATACCCGAGCATCTCCGCGGCTTCGAAGCGGACCTCCTCGTCGTCGCTCGAAAGGTTCTGTATGAGGAACTGCGCCTTCATCGACGGATCGATAGCGCTGACGATAAGCTGAAAATCGCCGACTTCGTTGAGACTCGGGAGACGGTACACGATCCCGAGGTAGACAGCGCCTGCAAGCGAGAAGAGCGTCGCCACCCGCGCGAAACCAAGCGGTACCCGCGCCGGCCGGTCATCGATGTAGTCGTCTGCATTCGGACGCGATTCGAGGGACGGACGCCAGACGATGCACGAAAACACGAATATCGGGAAGATCAGAAGCTCCACGATTTGCCCGAGAAGGAACTGCACGGCAAGACTCGTCGTGAACACGTCCTCGCTGAACGCCACGCCGTATTTGATGTAGGTGTTAGCGAAGAAGAACGGAATCTCGATGAGGAAGCCGAGGAGATAGAGCTTCACGAAAACCCGTTGGTGGAACGCCTCTTTTTTATCGTTCGCGCCGAAAACGAGGGTCAGCACGTATTTCGGGACGAGCGCGAGGTTCGATAGCATCCGCGACGAGCGCAGGAATTCCGGGTTCTCGATGTAAAGCGCTTCGAGCTGATTGAGCAGCCTGCGGATCTTCGCGGGAATGAAAAATATGATCTCGATCAAGCTGAACGGCGGTCCCTTGTAGTTCATTTCCATCGAACTGCCGACATCGATAAAGTCCCTGCGGACGTCTATCTCCCGGCTTCTGAAGGTGAACGCCGCGAGGATGAAATAAAGGCTTAGCTCAGAAACGATGTCCCACATTCCGATGGCGGAATAGAAATATGCGATGGTAAGAACGACCGGCACGCTCCAGAACCTCGTGAATATCATCGAGAAGTTGGCGTTTACTTTCGCTGACTTGATTTTCGCGATCTGTTTCTGGAGTTCGTGAAGATCACCGCTCCTCGACATCTGGATTCGCGTCAGCATGGCAGAGCCTTCGAGTCCGGACGTAAACTCGAGGCAGCGCGCGGCTATGTCCGCGGTCGACGAATCTATCACTTTAGCGATAGCCGTCTCGATTTCGCGGCGAAGGGATTTGAGCCTTTCGCTCGCTGAATACCTTCGCTCCAGGTTCGAGACTCGAAGAAACGCGAAGCTGAATTCCTCGGAACCTTCGAGCGTGGCGAGAAGAACGTACGTGAACCACGAAAGCGCGTACTCGCGGTTCTTCCTTTCTCTGAGTATCTGTATGCTGTTGTTCGACGGCGTTCGCATTGATCGTTTATCAGTCTGGATTACGACGTTTTTATATATCATTCTTTATTTATGCGCTACGCAAAACTTGTCGGGAGTCCCTACGCAACCGCGATCAAGGTCGTCACCTTTTCGGGAGACGGCGCGGAGACTTTCGTGCGCGAACACGTTCGAGTTCGGACGGTAGATGAGAACTCGGCGCGCGTCGCGAAAATCGTAGGCGGGGAAGACATTCTCGATGAAGGACTTCTGATAAAGCGCGAAGAGGTCTACGAACTGCATCTTCACGGAAATGACGCGATCGTAGAAGACGTCTGCGCGCTCCTCGAACGCAGCGGCGCGGTTCAGGCGGACCCGTGGGATCTCGCGCCGGAAACGTCGGGACTTTCCGCGCGAAAAAAAATGCTGCTCCGCCTCGCGGCTGACGCGAAAACCGACTTCGCCGCGACGGTGCTGCTTCGAGAGTTTTCGCGGGATGAAACAGTGGAGTCTCGAAGGCCGCCAGCGCCGGCGGAACTCGTCCGGATGCTTCTGAATCCTACCCGCGTCCTTCTCGTCGGCCCGGGAAACGCTGGCAAATCGACTCTCGCGAACTACCTTTCCGGCGAGAACAAAAGCGCCGTCGCGAGCGTCGCAGGAACAACCGCTGACCTCGTGGTGCATAGGAGCGCGATCCACGGATTTCCGTTCGAATGGTGGGACATTCCGGGCATGGACGAAACCGTCGACCCGATCGCGAAAATCGGGAAGGAGCGCGCAAAAAAACTCTTCGATAGCGCCGACGGCTGGATTTTAGTGGCGGAAGACCTCGAAGAGTCGGAGTGGACCGAGACGCCGAAGACTCCACCCGCGGCGGTTGTTCTCAGCAAAGCCGACCTGCATTGCGAAACATTGCCCGGCAACTCGAATCTCTTCGCAGACGTTCTACGCGCCAAAATATCGGTCCACCGCGAATCCGGTCTTGACGAACTCCAGAACCTTGTTCTTCTGCACTTTGCCTCCCGGCTCGGATATACAATCGAAAGCGCGATTGCCGCGCTACTCGCCGGACCGCTCAGTTTCTGATTTACGGCCGTCGAAAGCGCGTCGAGCAGTTGTTGCTAAATGTTTATATCCGACCATTATATCTATCAAATTAATTTCAAAATTGAATCGTAAACAGTAATATTAAATTATGTATATCTGTTTTTATAGACAATATTTAATACTATTTCTATCTGAAGTGAAACTGCTGTTTTACCACGGTTAGCAGCGTGGTTATCGCGGTTCGATTTCTTCAGCATTGATGTTCAGCCGCTCCCTCAGCGCGCGAACCATTTCTGGAAAAATCTTGGGAAGAAACAGCGCCGCGGAATAATGGCCCGAAGGGATCGCAACCAGCTCAGGATGGCCTATCTTGTCGTATAGCGAGAAGCCTTCGTTCACCGGGACCGTCTCGTCGTGCAGCGCGAGCACCATCATCACACGCTCTCGTTCGACGTATTTCGCGTAGTCTCCGGGGTTCAGGGTGAAGCTGCCGTCGATCCTGCGATGGAATTCCGCCACGTCGATGCCGCGCGTTTCAAGATAGTTTTCGCGGAACCTTCTTACGCGCTTTTCCGTCGAAACGCTCACAATGTTTGCGACGTTGTCTCCAGGCATACAGAGAACATGCGCCTTTACGATCGGTTCCACCGCGGCGAAAATCGTCCCGCGAATCGCGCCGAGGCTGACGCCGATCGCGCCGATGCGGTTCTCGTCAACGAAATCGAGCTTCGACGCTACGTGCGCCGCGGCGCGCATCTTCCGTATCGCGAGCACGGTGGTTTCCTCCCAGCTTTCGACATCGACGCCGAGGTCCATAATGTTTCCTTCGCGGAACACGATCAGCGCGTGAAAACCTTCTTCGCAGAGCCAGCGCGAGAGAATCCGCGAAAGCAGATACCGTCCGCTCAGAATCGGGTGGATGATCACGAGCGGCTTCCTGAGCGCCTCTCCCGTGAGACTTTGGTACAGCTCGCCCTTCACGTCCAGATCGTGACCGGGGATTTCGAAGCTGAATTTCCGGTACGCGGACGTCGTTTCGAGTCTCTGGATTTCCGCGTCCGCAAGCCCTAGTTCCGGCACTTCGAACTTCCGCGCGATCTCCTCCGGAAGCGGAAGCGTCTCGCGTGGGAACGTCTCCGCAGGTATGTAATCGAAGGTGCAGGCCGACGTCAGCGCCAGACTGACGACCAGAAAGACCGCGAGCGAATTCTGCATTTCCTTAGTTCCTTAGGCGCGTAAAACAATGACTTGTCGATCTCGCATCACATCTTATACGTGGGACACGCAGTTATTCATGTTCGGAGAGATTATACATCAATTTATAGTCGATGATGATTCTCTGAATGTGAATAACCTGGTTTTTGCATAGTCGATTTTTATAGCAATTATTTTATAAGCATAAAATCGCCTATGACGAGCATGTCGATGCCGGATTTGAGGTAGGACGCGATCGCGTCCTGCGGCGTGCAGACGATCGGCTCGCCGCGGACGTTGAAGCTCGTGTTCAGAAGCATTGGAACGCCGGTGAGTTCCGCGAACTTCTCGATCAGACGGTAGAACCTTGGGTTCGAGTCCCGCTCGACGGTCTGCACGCGGGCGCTTCCGTCGGCGTGGGTGATAGCCTGTACCGCGGATCGCTTCTCCTCGCGCACCTGCGGCACGAGCAGCATGAACCGCGACGAAAAATCCATCTCGAACCACTCGTGCGCCTTCTCCGCGAGCACCGCAGGCGCGAAGGGGCGGAATCGCTCGCGGAACTTCACCTTCGCGTTGATGATGTCCTTCATCTCCGCCGGGCGCGGGTCCGCGAGGATGCTGCGCGCTCCGAGCGCTCGCGGGCCGAATTCCATCCGCCCCTGGAACCAGCCGACGACCTTGCCCGCATCGATCTCGCGCGAGACGTGATTCAAAAGTTCGTCCTCGGATTCGAAGTGTAGCGGCGCACTGAAACCTGTGGCACGGGAATCCTGCCCGTGATAACTCACGGACGGAACGTCTGCACTCCCAGGCGGACGGGACGTCTGCGCTACAAGTGCATGCGCGATTTCATCGTTCGAAAACTCCGGGCCGAGGTACGCGTGGCGCATTTCGTAGACGCGCGGCTGGTTCAGCGCTCCGTGCTGCACGTACAGCGCGACCCCAAGCGCGGCGCCGTCGTCGCCCGCCGCGGGCTGGATGAAAATTTCGTCGACGTCCGTCTCCGCGAGCAGACGATAGTTCGCCTTCGAGTTCAGGCCGACCCCGCCCGCGATGCAGAGTTTTTTCAGCCCGGTGCGTTTAACAGCGTCGCGTACGATTGCGAGCAGCGTCTCCTCGACTACGAGCTGCGCGCTTCTCGCGACGTCGCTATGGAAGTCCGTCAGAGGTTCGTCCTCGCTCCGTCTCGGAGCGCCGAGGAGCTTTTCGAACTTCCTCGCAATCGCGCTCGAAAGCGACCTGTGGAACGCGAAGTAGCTCATATCGAGCTGGAAACTGCCGTCGTCCGCGGTTCTGATCGTCTTCCGGAGCTGATCCGCGAACCGCGGCTCGCCGTACGCCGCGAGTCCCATCACCTTCCATTCCGCGTCGTTTATCTGGAATCCTAGATAGTGCGTGATTGCGCTGTAGAAAAGTCCGAGCGAGTGGGGGAAGCGTATTTCGCGGTCGAGTTCGATGACGTTCCCGCGCCCGACGCCCACGCTGGTGGTCGTCCACTCGCCAACGCCGTCGACGGTGAGGATCACGGCTTCGTCGAATCCGGACGGGTAGAACGCCGACGCGGCGTGGGAAAGATGGTGCTCGCCGAAGAGGATCGCCTTCGTTTTCGGAAGGCCGAGACTTTTCCGGATCGTCTTCGCGATGTGCAGACGGCTCGTCATCCAGAGCGGCATTGCGCGGAACCAGGTTCCCGCCGAAAATGGCCATGTGGCGATGCACGTTTCGATGATGCGCGAAAACTTCCGCAGCGGCTTTTCGTAGAACGCGACGTAGTCGACGTTCCGCGCTCCGATTCCAGCGGTTTCGAGGCAGTATTCGATCGCCTTCGTCGGGAACTCGCTTGTGTGTTTCACCCGCGTGAACCGTTCCTCCGCCGCGCAGGCGACTGGTATGCCATCCGCAACCAGCGCGGCGGCGCTGTCGTGGAAAAAGGCGGATATGCCGAGGATGTAAATCATCGTAGGCAATTATGGATCACGGATGGCGAATTACGAATTCAAATCTGTCCGCAATCGTGCGCGGCGCTTCGCAAGACCTTGGCGCAATTCCTTATTTTATTTGAGGTAACTAACAAAACTAAATACACTCACGATTCGTCACCATATTCATTGCGAAGATTCACCTGAAACACAAACCGGAGTTTTCGATGAAAAAATCAATCGGGTCCGCTGTGCTCGCGTCAGTTCTGATTCTGATCTCTTTCTTTCTGTGCCCGACATCTTTCGCGCAGAACGCGGGCGACAGGCAAATCGAGGTCGACTTCAGCAACAAGTCGAAAGGAAACGCGATCTTCAGGATGGGAGTCACCGAAATTCCAGTCGCCACTGGCCGGACGGTCAACAAGAAGGGTCCGGAAGCGCCGAACATTACCGTCGCGGTGAAAATAGGCGAGAACGTCGCGACCACGGAGACGTCGATGCCGTCAGGATTCGCGTACCTCGTCGAGGCGAGCGACACCGGAATGGTCATCAAGAGGAAGAACCTTGCAAGCAACAGCGTGCAGACCTCCGCGGAAGTTCTATTTGCCGGGGGAGGAGGCGCGATTGCGGAGTCGGAGGTATCTTCGATGGCTTTGAGCATGCCGTCGGGAAGTTTCACGCTAGGCTCCTCGATCGACGCGTACTCCGCGACCGGATTCGACGGTATCGGCCTCTCCGGAACCGCTGCAATGAGCACCGCAAACGTTATGAAAGAGAAGTACGGGAGTTTCGGTCTCAAAATCACTTTCGCGAAACTTGAACTCGACTCGAATGCATCTCCCGCGGAGATTTCCTTCCAGAGGTTCGATTTCAATTTCCGCTACGGCGTGGCGGAGAAAGTAGAAGTCGCGGTGAACCTCCCGTACTCGATGGAGAACGTCAAAGTCGGAAGTTTCATCGATACCGACGAGTCCGGAGTAGGCGACCTCAGCCTCGCCGCGAAGTATTACGCGTACAGCAAGGACAAGATCGAGATCGCGGGCGCGTTCAACTTGCAGCTTCCAACGGGAGACGAGGACAAAATCATCGTCGCGCGTGGAAATCCGTACGTCGGCTTCATTGGAGATCTGGCGTACCAGGTGAACGAGAAAGCCTACATCGACGGCGAACTCTCGCTCTACTTCGGCAAAAGCGATTCGTCAGACAAGAACGAGCAGGACTTCAGTCTGGCGGTCGGCGGACGATACATACTCGAAAGCGGAAGAGTGTTCGGCGCGTACAGATTCTGGAGTTCATCGGAGGACAGGGTCGGATCTTCGGGGACTCTGACAATAGGCTATCACCACGGACTTCAGGAAGACAAACTTGGAGTGTTCGGCGCAATCGCGTTCGATCTTCAAACCCGCGACGGCGTAGACTCGCAGTATCAGGTGATGCTTGGCGGGGCGTACGTGTTCGGGGGAAGCTGAAGAACTGAGTTCGAGATTTGCAGACAAGACCTTATGGGAGACGGAAATATGAAATATTTTTCGATTTTGACCTTACTGTTTGCCTTCGGTCTTCTCGGCTGCACGGAAGCCGCGTCGGGGTCGTCGGAGGGCGAATTCCCGTCGTCGCGCATCACCATCCACTGCCCGAACGCTCAGGGAGGCGCGTCCGACACGGTGTGCAGGACGATTCAGAACGCGCTCCGCGAAAACGAGGGCTGGGACCTCAGCGTCACCAACGGCGGCGGAGCGACGGAACTCCCGACTCTCTCGGTCAAGCCCGCCGACGGCTACCATCTGATCTACGTCCCCTGCGAGCTGGCGATCCTGCCTTACGTCCCGGGGGCCGTCGCGGCGAATCTCAGCCACGAGAAATTCGATCTGCTCTGCCTCGTGAACTCGGTCTACTCAGCGGTGACGGTGCGCGCGGACTCTCCGTGGAAGAGCCTTCAGGAACTGGTCGACGCGGGCAAAACGAAAACTCTCCAGATCGGAGTGTCCGCTCAAAACGGCATCTGGGAACTTGCCGGCAAGGAACTCGCGCGCGCAACCGGCGCCTCCTTCAACTACATAAACCACGGGAGCGCGTCCGACGCCGTCGCGGCGCTGCAGGGGACCGCGGGGATCGACGCGATCACCGTTTCCGCGTCGGAAGTCAAAACCGGAGTCGAAAGCGGCGAGCTACGCATTCTCGCGGTGATGAAGCCCGAGCGGGAATCCGTCTTCCCCGACGTGCCGACGGTGAAGGAAGCGATCGGGCAGGACGTCAGCGTATGCGCCTGGGGCGGGTTCGCGGTTCCGAAGGGCACTCCGGAAGACGTCCGCAAAACTCTGGTCGAGGCGCTGAAGAAAGCTCATGGGTCCGAGACGTTCCAGAATATGGCGGAAAAGCAGGGCATTCTCGCGACCTTCCTCGGCGAAGCGGAGTTCCTCGAATTCGTGAAGACCGAGTGCGAGAAACACAAAAGACTTCTAAGTCGATAGTCTGTGTAGCGGTCCATTTTCAAGTTTTCTGTATTGATGCCGCGCGCAAAATAATAACCAATATTTCTTTCGCGATGAAATTCCATTGTGAACCGTACTCCCTGGAGTTACGCTGTCATTTCCACGAAGTTTTCTTGAATTCGTCGCTGTAATTGTCCGAAATACTTTTCGGCCTCGAAAATGTTATGATTTTAACAGTTTAAGAAGTTACTTGTCTGGGAGGAAGCGGTGGGTTCGCGAAGCAAATCAATATCTCCGCGTCAAACAAGGAGTTCATCGCGGAAAAAAAAGTCGGTCAGACTTTTCGCTATAGACGGTCGTCAACCTTGGGCGCTTAGGATCGATCTTCCCGACAAGAACGTTGCGAGAGCGGTCGATCCGATCGCTCTCGGAGGAGACGAAGTCCTCGCGGGTCATTACACGAAAAAGCAGTTCGACGCTATTTTGATGAAAATGAAAGCACTGTCGGACAAAGCACAGCAAATTTTCGATGAGTGGACGAGTACGAACTCCGAGGTGCTACACAGCGTATACCGAAGGGTAACGCAGAACCGGACATCCGTTTACGTTTTCACCAAAGGCGAGGACGTGAATTACGACTTCTTCGAAAACTGCTCTCGGCTTGTCGCGTCTATTCGCAAGGAAACGGGAATCCCCATCGACATCTGGAATCGTCCAATCGCCCACGCGGATGCTTACATGTCGCAGTACAAACCTGTTCCGGAAGAACTCATTTATCCCGTTTCCGCGCCGAAGACTCGCTGATGCCAGTTCAAGTTCCTGACGATCCTTTCGAAACCCACAGAGCCTTCTGCGAAGACAACTTCGCTCTGTTCCAGATGTTGCACGCGCGTAACGTTCATCCTGACTGGCGGATAACGTTGCTATTCTACGCCGCCCTTCACAGGGTCAAAATGATGATGCTCAGGACCGGCGTTGACCTGGACGAATATCCCGACCACCAGACGATGGCTCACTGGGTTCACGTCGAGCACGGCGCGAGGGTCGGAGGGGCCTACAGGACTTTGCTACAATCATCCTACGACGCCAGATACTCCGGATTTCCGGATACCAGAGCAGGGACACAGCTTTAAGCAAATGCATCGACGCGTACGTGATCGTCGAATCTGCCTACAAAACATTGGAGGCATCAAGCGGTTCATCCTAATCGCTATTATTTCCTATCGGGAACAAAATTGAGAACCTAAACATGCCGCTAAATATAATCCGCTTGGAATTGCCGGTGCCCGCATTATAATCAAGTTTGGATAATCGAGTTTGGATAATCGGGTTCGATTAACCGGATCGACGTAGATCTCGCCTTGGCCATAGGAAACCATCATGCGCCGAAAGTCATTCGCACTATTTTCGCTACTCGTTCTCTGCGCGACAATGTTCCTTAGCGGCTGCGCTTCGAGGCCTGAGCCAGGCTCGGCAACGGCCGGGGAGTTCAAGTGGTATCGCGAGATCGTCGAAGTCCCCTACGGCGTTATCCGGATTCCGCTGACGGTGCTTCTGATTCCCGTATTTATGATCAGTTCGCCTCCATACAAAAGCGGTATGCAGATCGCGGCGGATTACTTCAGCACGAACGTAAGACTCGTCAATCCATCGAGGAACGACTTTCAGACCTGGAACGTCAACGACGTTGCCGACAACGACAGCCAGCTTCAGACGATGGAAACCATGAGGTCCTGGCAGGAAAGCGTCGGCGTGATAGAGTGAATATGTCTTTTGACCGGGAAGAAAACACGAGCGGCGAAATTCCGCCCCGAAGAGAGGAATCCGCAGGGAATGAAGCCGCGAAGTCCGGAGATGACGCGGCGGAACCGCGCAGAGATTCTCTGGAGTCCTCTCCCGTTCAGGAGCCTGCCGCCGGCTCCGGAAGAAAGCGCGCGGAACTGATCGAGGAGGACCTGGTTCACCACGTGAACGAAATTTCCGACGCGCCCGCGACTCCTATAGACGATGCCGAATTCGTGACGATTCCGCTTAAATGCGTCACCGCCCTCGGCGAGCGTTGGGACCTGCTGCTCTACGAGGATCACCTTCTGCTCGATGATCGCGTCGCGGCGAACTCCCCGATCAGAATCGACCGGGACGAGCTTTCGAAGTACGTCCGACTGTTCAACAGCGTGATGAAACAGGACACGATCGAGATTCTCGATCCGATAAACCTGACGTTCCGCACTTCCCCGGCCGCGTTCGAATATCTTGCGAAATGGAGCGGACTCCGCGTCGTCAATTTCATCGACGCGAAGACCTACGTGCTTCGAAGGAGCGCGTCCTACATGTTCATCGGAACGTTTATCGCGGTGATGGGGCTGCTCGCAACTGCGGGCGCGGAAAAGGATTACCTCCTGATTGCGCTCGGAGCGTTTCTTTTCGCGATCGGCCTTGGCGGGAAACTCGTTCCCCATCGCGGCTGGTGCCTCGTCGACGCCGGGTGGGAGGCCGCGATGCTGTTCTATTTCCTTCCCTCCGCGATGAAGGGCGACGGCTGGGCGATGTTCATCTGCATCGTGTTTTTCTTCTTCGTGCCGTCGTCGATATTCAGATTCATCCGCTTTGGCGAACTCGAAAGACGTATGTAACAAGTAACAATTATTAATTAATAATTGTTACTTGTTAATTGTTTCAATGGACTATTCATTCGACGAAAACCAGATAATGATCCGCGATACGTTTCGCGGCTTCGCGCAGTCGGAAGTCCGGAAGACCGCGGAGCATCTAGATCAGAATCCTGAGTTCCCGCGGGAACTGTTCAAAAAAGCCGCGGACCTCGGTACTTTCGGTCTTCGCTACCCCGAACCTTACGGAGCGGGCCTCGACGTCGTTACGTGGTGCCTCGCAATCGAAGAACTCGCGCGGGAGAGCCTCGCGTTCGCTGCGACGTGCATGATGCAGTCGCTGATGGGCACGTACTTCGTTCATCGCTTCGGGTCGGACGACGTGAAGGGAAGGCTGTTCGAACCCGCGCTTGCAGGAGAGAAGGTCGCGACGATCTGCATGACGGAACCGAACGCGGGAAGCGATCTGATGTCGCTTAAGACCCGCGCGGAAAGGCGCGACGGCCGCTACTTCATTTCCGGCCAGAAAACCTGGATCACGAGCGCGCCCGTCGCGGATATGTTCACCGTGCTAGCTTCGACCGGCGAAAGACAACTCGCGATCTTCCTCGTGGAGAAGGGCGCAAGCGGACTCGATGTCGGGAAGTCGATCGACAAGATGGGAGTCCGCAGCTCGCTTACGAGCGAGGTGAGCTTCGATAACGTCCCTGCTACGGAAATGCTGGGCGAAGAAGGCAGGGGCCTCGAGTACCTGCGCGAAATCCTCGCTGAAATTCGCGTCGGAACCGCGGCGCTGTCTCTTGGCATCGCGGAAGCCGCGCTCGCGGAGGCGACCAGGTACGCGGGCGAGCGTAAGCAGTTCGGGAAGCCGATCGGGCAGTTCCAGGCGATACAGACGTATCTTGCGGAAATGCGCACGCAGCTCGAAGCCGCGCGGCATCTGACGTACTTCGCCGCGTGGCGGAGCGACATGGGAATGCCGAAGGACGACCACGCTTCGATGGCGAAGCTGTTCGCGTCCGAGGCTGCGCTTGATATATGCGACAAAGCCTGCCGGATATTCGCCAGCTACGGCTTTGCGAAGGAGTATCCGGTGGAACGCTACTACCGCGACGCGCGGTTCCTGATCCTCGGCGGCGGCACCTCCGAGATTCTGAAGGTGAACATCGCGAAGAGCATGCTGCGCGACTCCTAACCCAAAACACGAATAAAAGCACTAATTAATTATAGAACAAGTTTTTACATTACACGTAAATGTTCGGTGAACCACATTCCCTGAATTACAAAACCGGCGTCCTCGCAAAGCTTCAGCGCAGAGACGCGGAGAGCGCGGAGATTCGCAGAGAATTTTTGGAGTGCGCACAAGTTCGTTCCCTGTACATCCTGACCGTGATTCGCTTACGGGGGTAGTAGCGCGGCCGTCCCGTCCGCAATATAGCAACGAATAGCGCCGCACCTTGTTCCTCTTTGCGCCTTCGCACCTTTGCATCTTTGCGCGAAATATTTTTCGAAACCGGA
>JANLHZ010000023.1 GCA_024653775.1 Planctomycetota bacterium
CGTATGAAGGGTGGGGCTGGAAAATTTTAGTCCGAGCCATTGGCGCAGACGAGGACGTCTGCGCTCCCAGGCGCGCGACGTGGTTCACCGAACTCTTACGTTTGCAAAGGGAATTCTTCACCCCGTGAACAATTACATTCATCGTATCGCTCACGCGATGCACTCCAGAGAAACACTTACGTGTTTCACTCCACATTTTATTCGTGCCGCGGATATTATTAAGGTCACTCCAATCTCTGACAACGTGGTTCACGGAACCGACACTCAAAATATAGTGTTCAGCCGCAAATACTCTAAAGACATCTGATAATGAAACGCACTGGCGTCTCGCGGAAGGTCCAGAACCCGTATTGTCGGTTCCGCGAGCGAATTCGAAATCAGCTTCCAATCCACGCTCCCGGCGCCGGGAGGGAGTCTTCCTAGTTTGCCCGATCGGGAGTTGAAGTCCGAGAAAAATGCACCCGCAAGCCTCGTATCCAGGGATTTCAGCCAGGATTCCTGACTCTCGAATCCGAGCGCTGAGAGATATTCCGCGCTATACGTATCGTGGAAGTACGAAAGGCGATCCGTCCTGAATTCGCCGAAGAGCGTTACGATATCGCGCAGAAACGGAAACGCGAGCGGATGCGCCGGAGTCGAGAACGCGATGCCGACGTTGTCAGGAAGCGTTTTCAGCGCGTCGTGAACGCTCCGGCAGAGGTTCAGTGTGAGCCTCTCGCTGCGTTCGTTCTGGCGCTTTCGAAGATCCGCCGAAACTTCCTGCATTTTCGCGTCGTCCTTTTTTTCGAATGCGGCGAACAGTTCTGCGGCGGGATCGTGTCCGTGGAGGATTAGCGCCGGGCGTGGCTCGAGGACGATCACGGGGCTTTTGACGCACTCGGCAATGTGCGCCATCTGCGCGAGCGCGCTGACGAATCGCGCGCGGTTAGCGGGGTCGGGCGACGCCGAGAGCGCTTCGTCGAGTTCCCTCCCCGCGGCGTTACGAACGCAGACTGCGTTCGCCTTGCGTTTCCAGAAAGCGTCCTGCGCCCAGGGTTTCAGCGGATGGAAATTTTCGAGTGTCAGCGAAAACGAATCGATCTTGTACCCGAGCGCAAAATCTCTCAGCGCGTCCTCGGTGAAGTTCTGATCGTGGGGATAGATGGAAACGGCCTGTAGCATCGTCATAAAATTACGAATTACGAATTACGAATTAGGAGGCGTAAAACAATAACTTACCTATCTCGCATCACATCTTCACGCCATCTTCAATCCGCACTCAATCGTCAAATCCTCGAAGTAACTATAGCTACGACTGCGGTTTGACTCAATCGTGCGAATCGAACCTGACGCAAATCTGAGCGCGATTTTAGGTAACTTATTGTTTTACGCCTCCTTACGAATGAAAAATTCAGAATACGGAACCGGCGATTTCAAAACCGCGGCTAAAATAATCGATGGATGAACGCGAGCGAAAATAATCCATTGATCAGAATCTCGAGTGGGACTAAAAGGTTCCGCGGGCCGAAGGGTGAGTTCACGGTGCTCGAAAACGTGTCGCTCGAGCTATCCGCGGGAGAGGTGCTCGGGATAATCGGGAAGAACGGCGCGGGCAAAACTACGCTGCTGAAGATTCTGTCGGGCGTCACGCTGATGGACGAAGGCGTGCTCGAATTTCCGCAGGGATTCGCGCCCAGGGTGGCGCTTGCGTCGGAGGAGGGGCGCGGATTCTGGCAGAGGCTCACCGGCGGGCAGAACATCGAATTCTTCGCGGCGATCTCTGGGCTGAACGCGGCGGAAACGCGAAAGCGGCTCGCGGAGCTGGAGCCTGCGCTCGAACTCGCGGAGATCGGCGTCAAACGATATTCGACGTTCTCTCCCGGACTCAGGCAGCGACTGGCGATCGCGCGCGCGATAATCGCGGAGCCGGACGTGATCCTGCTGGACGAACCGACGCGTAGTCTCGACCCTGAGTGGACGGAGCGCGTCCTCGAGCTGACCGCGAATTTCGCGCGGAACGGAAAGGCGATCCTTTTCGTCTCACATCGTCCGGGCGAGGTGCAGCGGCTCGCGAACAAAATCGGCATTATCGAAGGGCGCAGGTTCCTAGGTCTTCGCAGCGAGGACGTGTCGAGCGAGAAGCGCGTGATATTCAAGAAGAGGATCGAGGATCGAGGATCGAGGATCGAGGGAATGGAATCGAAGTCGGAGGGCGAGACTCTGTTCGCAATACTTGGAAATCTCGAAATCGAGTCGCGGGAGCTTTCGCGGGACACCGTAGAGGCGACGTGCAGCGCGGAAAAGTGGCGGGAACTCCAGCGCTCGCTCCCGGCGGAGGACGCGGACGTCTGCGAAGTCAGCGACGTGATAGACGACTTCGAGCGGCTCGCGGCTAAAAGCGAGGGATCAGTGAGCAGTGAGCAGGGAGCAGATCAGAAGTCAGAAGTCAGAAGTCAGAGGTCAGAAGTTGAAAACGAAAAGCTCGCGCCTCGCACCTCGCACCTCGCCCATAGGCGATCGACGATCACGTCCATTTTTCTCGCGCTGCTGAAGGTCGACATCTACACCGCTCTGTCGTATCGCTTCATCGCGGTCCTTTCCGGACTCTGGATGCTCGGCCTGCTATTCGCCGCGTTCCTCTTTTCAGGCGTCGTCAAAAGCGAGTTCGTGGGCGGAATGCGGTTTTTCGATTTCCTCATCATCGGCTTCGTGTTCTACACGCTGCCTCGGGTGTGTTTTTCGATGCCAAGCTCGTTCGTGCGGAGGATGCAGATCGAGGGGATTCTCGATACTATCGTCGCGTCGGGGGTTTCGTTTCGAAAGTTGCTCGTCGCGATAATCGCGGAGAAGTTCCTCGCGAGCGCGGTCGAATCGGGGTTCTGGTTCCTCGTGGCTGTGATCGTCTTCGGCCTCGACTTCAGTTCCGTGAACCCGCTTCTGCTGCTCGCGTCGATTTTTACGGCGCTGCCCGCGTTCCTCGGGATCGGCCTCGCGGGAGTCGGGCTGACGCTCGTTTTCAAAAAGACGGAATCGCTCATAATTTTCGCCGCGAGCGTGCTCGCCATCGGCTCCGGACTCGTGATCCCGCTGAGCGCGTTCCCTTCGTGGCTGCAAAAAATCGCGTGGTGGCTCCCGTACAGACCTTACCTCGACAGCGTCCGCGCGAGTTTCAGCGAGGGCGCGACCCTCGAAGCCGCGCGGACGGACCTCACGTACCTGCTGATCCTCGGCGCGGCGACGCTGCCTCTCGGGCTTGCGGTCAGCAGGTGGGGCGAGCGCACCGCGAAAAAGCAGGGGACGCTATCGCAGTTTTGAGTTAAGAGTTAAGAGTTAAATGTTGCTGGTTGCGGTCAGTAGTCGGTTTCAATTTTTAATTATTAATTTTTAATTATTAATTTTTAATTATTAATTATGTCTGATGAAAACCGTACTTTCTGGAGTCAAGCCCACAGGCGTCCCGCACATCGGGAATTACTTCGGCGCGATGAAGCAGTTCGTACAGCTCCAGGAGCAGGGGAACGAACTGTTCATTTTCATCGCCGACTACCACGCGCTGACGAGCGTGCACGACGCCGCGGAGATGCGCGCGAATACTCGGAGCGTCGCGCTCGACTACCTCGGAGTCGGCCTCGACCCTGCGCGCATCGCTCTTTTCCGCCAGAGCGACGTCCCCGAGGTCACGGAACTCTCGTGGATCCTCGGCTGCGTATGCCCAAAGGGAATGATGGACCGCGCGCACGCTTTCAAGGACGCGCAGGCGAAAAATGAAAGCGTAAACATCGGATTGTACACGTATCCGGTGCTGATGGCCGCGGACATTCTGATCTACGACGCGGACCTCGTTCCCGTGGGGCAGGATCAGAAGCAGCACGTCGAGTACGCGCAGGACTTGCAGGAGAAGTTCAACCATACGTTCTCGTGCGACGCGCTGAAACGTCCGGAGCCGATGATTGGCGCGCTGTCGGCGACCGTCATCGGACTCGACGGGCGCAAAATGTCGAAGAGCTACGACAATACCATCGAGCTTTTCGAGCCGAAGAAGAGTTTCGACAAGAAGATCAAGAGCATCGTGACGGATTCGACCCCCGTGGAGGAGCCGAAGGACCCAGAGAATTGCAGCGTCTTTAAGCTGTACAAACTCTTCGATCCCGCCGGTGCGCCCGCGCTGGCGGAGAAGTACCGCGCGGGCGGGATGGGCTACGGGCACGCGAAGAACTTCCTCATCGAAGCCGCGGATCGTGAGTTGAATCCCCATCGCGAACGCCGCGCGAAATTCGAGGCGGACCCGTCGCTCGTCGAGAAGATTCTCGCGGACGGCGCGGAGAAGGCGCGCGCGAAGGCTTGTAAAACGATGGAGCGGGTCCGCAAGGCGGTCGGAATATCTTGATTTTTGATTTCAGATTGAATTTTCTGACTACTGACTACTGACCACTGTGAAGAAACTATTCGACTTTGCGTTCAGCGACAAATGGATGTTCCTGAAAGTCGCAATCGCGCTCGCGGTCTTCCTGCGCCTCTGCGACGCCGCGGACAATTACCAGCGCGGCTGGGCGCCGATGATTCCGGAATGCTATCTCTTTCCGGACAAGCACAGCGGAAAGAAGGTCTGGATGCCGAGGACTCGGGTGCTCGACGCCGCGGACGGGATGTTGCTCGTGGAAAGCTCCGGATTTCCGGTGATAGTCCGTGGGAATTTCAAGGTCGTCGAACGAACCGTCCGCGAGGAGTTCGACGATTTCGAACCTCCGGCGCAGGTGACGAACGAGCCTCGTGTCTGGCGGAAGGCGATCGAGACGAGCGAACGTGAGCCTGTGCTTCAGAAATTATTGGTCCGGTACGAAGGATCGAAAATAGAAGAACTGGAAGACGACGGAATCGTACATCTAAGCGACAGTCTTTCGCTGAACGTCACGTTCGAGGGATACGAAAAGGGATGCGAGATGATAAACGGGCACATGGTCAAAGGCGCGAACGAGAACCGAATATTCAGCTATCTGGTTTCCACGCCTGTCGCGATAGTTCTGCTCATCATGTTGATGCTGCGTTCGAGATTCTTCACGCCGCTGGCGCTGAGGGAGGGGAAAAATGCGTTCCCGCCGGAAGATATGAGGAATGAGCGGGATAGATAAATGCGGAAAATTTGACAGACGAAGTGAATCGGATTGACTTTCGGTCCGTATTTGATAAATTTTAAGCAGCCCCGATATTCTGTGAACCTGCTCACAAAGTGACATTGCAGGTTTCCGGTCGTTGTGAAACTTGTAAGATTTGTGCGTTCATAAATCCAATCTGAATGGAGACTCCCTGATGAAATCCATGCGCAAGGGTTTTACCCTCGTCGAGCTGATGGTGGTTCTTGCTATCATCGCAATCCTGGTGGGACTGTCGTCGTATGCGGTGATCTACGCCCTTGACGAGGCGAACTACACCGCGTCGGACGTTCTTATCGAAAACGTCAGCGCCGGGTGCGAAATGTACAAACAGGATCGAAACAACCGCTATCCGAAGAACGGAACCGACTTGCAGGATCACATGGCCCTCGTGCTCTGCCTTGCTGGCCAGAAGTACTCGACGACGCCCAGCAACTATCGAAAGACGTACATGGAACTGAAGCGGGACAACCTCCTCGGAAACGAGGCGACGAGCGATTTCAGGGTGATAGACGCGTGGGAACAGCCGATATATTATGCGAACCTTCTGAACACCGCGGGCGGCACGGATTCCACGCCGACGGGATATTCGGACACGAACTGGAAAAACCGCGGCGCGGTGGATATCTGGTCGGCGGCGAAGGACCTGACGGAGCAGGCAAGCGGAATCGCCTTCGACGGCGACTGGTCGAACGTGGACGACGACAGAGTCAACAACTGGGGAACTTCGGAGTAGCGCAAATGCCATACATCGGAATTGCAAAAAGAGCATCGTTCCATTCGAGAAGCGCGTACACGCTCGTCGAGATTATGGTCGTTCTTGGGATCCTCGCTCTGCTGATGGCGATTCTCGTGCCGTTTCTGACGGACGCTCTCATAACGACCAAACAAGAGAAAACCGACGCCGCGCTCGCGACCATCTGGTCCGGGATAGAAGCCTTCAAGAGCCAGTACAAGGCTCCGCCTGACCCGAACGGGAACTGCGCGAGTCTAGTTATCGAGAATCCGGGCAGTCCCGGCACGCAGATTACCATCGGGGCGTACGTGAACGACGCGCCGGCAAGGTTCTACATGGCTCTGACGACGAACATCATCACGCAGAGCACTGTGCGGGAACCCTTCCTGAAACAGGCTTCAGTGAAGGAATTCGCGCGGACCTACGAGGATTCGTCGGGCAACAAGGTATACGAATTCGTCGACGGTCACAACCTCCCCATATTTTACGAAGTCAACAATTACGGCGGCACGAATTATCTTTGTCTGCGCAGTTATGGACCGAACGGAGTGAAGGATCCCGGAGATCCCGACGAAGCGAGCTATAGCGGCGACGACCAGGAACTTCGCCAGATCGGAACGATGACGCTCACGAACCAGTGAACGATTGAGAGTTGGATATGACGGGAAGAAACGGAAAAAGAGGTTACACCCTCATCGAGATAATGGTCGTTCTCGGAATCATCGCCATAATTCTCGGCGTGTCTGTCACGATCGTCTCCGTTTTCGGAAGAGTGCATGGCCTTCTCGCCATAGCGCAGACCATGCGGGCGGATTTCACCCAGGCGAGAAACCTCGCCGCGGAGCATCATTCCGAAAGTCGGATGAGGTTCATCTTCGACAACGATCCGACGGTAAAGCAGTACTACTACGTTCTCGAGTTCGTCGATCCGACGGACGATACGAACATTATCGAGGTCTCTCGAAGGTATCTGACGGGAGGCTGCAATCTTACGGATCGCACTGGCGGAGCCTTCGGCGGAACGAACCCGGACTTCACGATTCGCTTCCACCAGCGAGGCACCTGCGATTTCGACGAATCCGACATCGACACGAGCACCTGGGGCGACGGAGACGACTCGAACGAGCTTGGCGAGCTGTACTTCACCGACGGCTCCGGCAACGTGCTTGCGGTGAACATAAACAGATCGAGCGGAACCTTCCAATATCTCTTCATGGAGCAGATTTACTAAGAGGGCCCATGCACAGTCGACTTGGCAGAAGATCGGGATTCTCGCTACTCGAGGTCCTGATAACCATGGCTATCGTAAGTATTGGCCTCACCGGAGCCGCGGCGCTGATCTGGAGGGCCTTCGAGGACGCGCAGGTTGCAATTCGCGATACCGTCACCGCGCAGATCGCTGCGAACGTTATTTCCGCCCTGGAGGTCTCGCTCTGGGAGGAAGCTCCGCTCGGAAATCCAAGCGGATCGAGAGTGTTCAGGATGCCCGAGGTCACGCCGGACAGGAGTCCGGACCCGGCGCGGTTTTACTACAGACTGCCTGAGCATCCGTACGATCAGGCCGACACGCAGAAATGCGCGTACGTCTGGCCTGAGGGAGTATGCACTGGAGGGCAGTCCGGGCCCGTACCCGCGGTCGGCGGCGGCTCGATCGACAATCCCGCGGAAGTTCTCACCTTCAACGATCGCGACATTTTCGGCGAAATTTCCGGTGGAGACCAGCAATTCTGGACAGATGCCGGTCCGACTCACTGGCAGATTCCGCTTGGGTTCACGGGTGACGACGACGCGTTCCAGCTTTACAGCTTCGACTGGGTCGTCATGCCTGCGCCGAGCGCTTCGTCCCTCGTGTCGTCGGGCTTCGACGGCCCGTATCTATTCGAAGTTCGCGTCTGGCTGAGCTACGATCCCGCACTCGAGAAATTCGACGATCCCACCCTCCCCGCGCTCACCGTCGGTAGCGACAGACAGTTCCCGGTGGCGAGATTCAGCGTCGTTCTTCACACAAGAGGCGTTCTGCCGTAATCGGGGGCCTACAGCAATGAAGGAATTATCGATGACTTTCCAGAATATCAGGACGAACAAAGGGTTCACGCTCGTCGAGCTTCTCGTCGCGATGGCGATACTTTCGATGGTGACGGTTTCGCTGTTTTCCCTGCTGTTCCAGGCGCAGAACATCGCGAACGCCGCGCAGAATCGAATCAATCTCTACGGCGGTGTGTCGAACGTTTTCGATCGGATCGAGAGGGATATAAACGGAATGATGCCGATGGAGTCCGCGGACGCGCTGTTTGCAATTCAGAACGCCGGAGCAATGGTCGACGATTCGAATAGCGACTGGTTCCTTAAGATGAACACCAAGACGGAGGTTCTCGGAAGCGGAAGCCCGCCGACTACGTACGTGCTTCCCTGCGAGGTGCGATACTATCTCGCGCGGGGTCTTCGTAACGGCCCGGTGGTGATGAGGCAGATTCGCGATATCAACCTCGGCGGCGCGTTTCCGAACGGCGATTCGCCTCTCGACGGCGCGACGTCTCAGGCCGAGGTCGCTGCGTTCGTCCAGGAAGTCAAGGTCGAATATCTGAAACGCGACCCGACGAAGACTCTCGACGCCGGGCATCCGCAGCTCTACGTCACCGCGGGTTATAACGGCGTTCCGGAACTCAACGAGTGGGATAACACCGATACCGACCCGCCGCTCGCGGTACGGGTAACGATGGTATTCACGGACGAAGTCGGGCTTGTGGGCAGCGAGTATCCGCCGTCGATAATCCGCGTGCTTTCGAGGATTTTCTATGTTCACGCTTCGACCGTCGCGATTTCGAGCTAAATTTGAGCGGCAGGAGCGCGTCTATGGCAGAAAAGAAAACTTCCGGAGAAACCGCGTTCGAAAATCCACTCGCCGGGGCATGCGAGGAAGTCGTCGAATTCCTCGCGGAACGGAATCTGACGGATTCCGCCGAATGGCTGTGCGAGCGGATTCCGACCTACTTCGGCGATGCTGAATTCGAACTCGATGTAGTCAACGATGCCGAAGAAAACGTCAAATCCTTGGTTGTGCTCGTGTTTACGAATTGTGAAGTAACGGGTGTTGGTTCGGTAATTCACGTATTCTGCCATCCCCGCAGGATCAGTTCGCCATCTTGAATTTAATTCCTTTGCGCCTTCGCACCTTGGCGTCCTTGCGCGAAACGATCCCATAATCTCCGGTTTCGAAAAATATTTCGCGCAAAGATGCAAAGGTGCGAAGGTGCGAAGGCGCAAAGAGGAACAAGGTGCGGCGCTATTCGTTGCTATATTGCGGACGGGACGGCCGCGCTACTATCCGTAAGTATCCGTAAGCGGC
>JANLHZ010000027.1 GCA_024653775.1 Planctomycetota bacterium
CAAGGAGTTCGTCCACGCTTACCGTCGCCGCTCCGGCTTTACGGACCACGATCCCCGCGGCGACGTTCGCCATCCTCGCGGCATCCGCGAAATCGGCGCCCGCGCTGAGCGCAAGCGTGAACACGCTCGTCACCGTGTCCCCCGCGCCGCTGACATCGACAACCTCGTCGTCGCCGTAGGCTTCGATGCTGAGAGGTTCCGCGTGCTTCCGGAAAACGATCATCCCTTCGCGGCCCCGCGTGATCACGAGCCCTTCGAGCCGCATTTCCTCCATCGCCTTCCTGCCGACTTCGAGAACAAGCGCGCGTAGACTCGCGGGGTCCGGAATCACCTCCTCGCGATGGCCCTGCGGAATTCCGGTAAGATGCGCGAACGCCTTCAGCGCCTCGTCCTCGTTCGGAGTCAGCGCGGTGACTCCGTCGAACCTCCGAAGCTCGTATCGCGAGTCCGCCACGACCGGCTTTCCCTTCCCGCGTTCGCCAAGAAGGAACGCGAGCACTTTATCCGTTATCAGTCCGTAGCCGTAATCGCTTATGATCCACGCGTCGATGGAAGGAGCGGCCTTTTCGATTTTTTCCAGGATGGTTTTTTCCGTCTTCGCGTCGATTCCCTTGCCGGATTCCTTGTCTAATCTTAGCACCTGCTGCTTACTCCGATGGATGTCTCCGATCATGAACCGCGTTTTCGTGACGGTGTTCCGTCCGCTGACGGTGACTAGTCCGTCGATTTCGATTTTCCTGGTCTCGAAAAGATCGCGGATTTTCGCGCCCTCCGCGTCGTCTCCGACTATGCCGAACGCCTGCACCCCGGCTTCGAGCGCCGCGATGTTCCAGATCGTATTCGCCGCGCTTCCGGGGATGAGTCGTTCCTTGTCGAACAGCGCGATTATAACGGGCGCCTCCCGGCTTAGCCTCGCCGGCACCGCCTCGACGTAGATATCCGCGACGATGTCTCCAACAACGCCGATATTTTTGGTGCGCCAGACTTCAATCAGATTTTCCATAGGCAGTAGTCGGTAGTCATTAGTCAGAAACTTCGATTCACAGAATACTATAGATTTCAGCCATGCGCCCGCCCGGGCGCCAAGATTTATCGAGTTTAGAGTTTAGAGTTTAGAGTTTAGAGTTTAGATTGAATTCACCCCTCGCCCATCGATCCTATTTTCTGAATTACTATTCATGAAAACAAAGACTTCTGCTGGATTCGTACTTTTCCGCACCCACGAAGGTTCGTGCAAGTACCTTCTGCTGAAAAGCGCGAGGGACGGCCTGTACGGATTCCCCAAAGGCCACATCGACGAAGACGAGAAGCTGCTCGAAACCGCGTATCGCGAACTGATGGAGGAAACCGGAATCGCGGATATTCGTGTGGTGGATGGATTCCAGAAATCGATCAGTTACGAGATCGTCCGAAAAGAAACCTTTCTGAAAACCGCGCACTATTTCCTCGCGGAGTGCTTCTCCGGAAACGTCCTGCTGTCTCCGGAGCACGCGGAGTTTCACTGGGCCGGCTTCGAGGAGGCGCTTGAACTAGTGAACTTCGACCAGCTCCGCGAAGTTCTTCGGTGCGCAAGGGATTACCTCGCGGACGGCTCGTAGTGTGCTCGTGAGAGCATATTTTCGCGGTGTGGTGGATCAAAGAACGCCTGACGGCGTAACTACGAACGCGAACTGCCTCGCTGACGGCTCGTAGTGTGCTCGTGAGAGCATATTTTCGCGGTGTGGTGGATCAAAGAACGCCTGACGGCGTCACTACGAACGCGAACTGCCTCGCGCCCAGGCGACTTCCGAAAGCAAACGAATCCTCGGGACAAACGTTTAAATCGTCACATGGATTGTATAGAATCCGCGATTGACCCGACTTCACACCGTTATCGATTCCTGCAATGAAAATTATCGCAAACAAAATTCCCGCCTGTATTTTCGCGGCGCTTGTCTTCGCTTCGATTCTCGTCGTCTGCTCCCCCGCGGACGCGATGCTATCGAGCGACGATATAAACCTCCAAGGTAGCAGCGGAGAGGACTACGATCCGTGGCTCGATCCGAATTACCGCAGGAGGTCGTGGAACTTCTCCATCAGCATCCACGGTCTGATGGGATTCATCGGAAAGAACGACATCGGAGCCACCGACCGGACGGATACGGAAGCGCCGGACTACCGGGATTTCTTCGGCACCGGAACGGGCGAGGGAATCGAGGCAAGAGCGCACATCCGACCGTGGTTTTCGCTGTCACTCGGCGTTTCGCACCAGATTTACCGCGGACAGGACGCGAATTATCACGCAACCAGCTTCACCGACAGCACAGGTCAGGTCATAGGCGCGATCTACTCCGACGGAAGTCCATACCCGGTGATCTGGGATTCGCTCAGGATTACGCTCCCGATGGTGGGCGCAAGATTTTATCCGACCCTCTTCGGCTACCGCGAACGCAGAATGTACCCGGATGACGGAATCTTCCCCTGGGTCGGCGTCCGCGGCGGAGTCGCGTACATTTCCGCGCTCGACGCGAGGGTGCAGCAGACCCCGAAAAACATCGGCGGCACGAACGAGCTACCAGCGCTTCCGTACGATTACGAGATTCACTACTTCGAGAAGCAGCGCTCGCCGGTTGTCTACCCGAGCTTCGGCCTCGAATACAAGGAGAAGAAATTCGGCGTGATGGTCGAGGCGGGCTACTTTATGGCTCTGAAGGATCCTCCCGGGCTACAGGGAAAAGCGTCCGACAACGCAAAGCCGCCGACAAGCATCATCGTCGAAATCTCGGCATCGTACACGTTCTGACCGGGAGCGCGGATGTCCTCGTCCGCGCACAACTGTTCACGGGGTCGTTCGCGTTCGTAGTGGCGCCGTAAAGCGCTTTTGATCCACCACACCGCGAAAATATGCTCTCACGAGCCAATAGCGTTCGGCATGATCGGCGCTAAACACTATTGGGTCGTCCCTGAAAACCCGGCGACTGGTTTCACTTAACGCTCGCGCCAAAATTGGAACGTCGGCATTTACATCAACGAAGCTATATATATCATATTTATAGAGTTATATATATAATTAATTATTAATTGTATATATAATACTTAATTAATATTATATATATGCCTATAACCCGAACTTTCATCTATTATTTTTATCGCCATGAGGTTAACAAGAATATCGCCCGAATGCAATCATCTTTCCGTCAACTTCTTTCTGGTCTGGTCACTGTGAACTTCCTATATCTCAGGTGGCATTGCCTTCGGGACGTATCATGATGGCGTTTAGATGTCATCATGTCAGTATTGACAGGCGATCCTGAACAAAAACGCAAAAGACAAAATTCACCGCTGGATGCGTGCCGAACACTATTGTCTCACGGGCACACTACGAACAGATTCCAGCTATAGACTGCGATCTACCCCCGCGAATAGTTATCCACGCACAATCAGATTCCAACGGGCAGATTCCAACGGTCGGGACGTCCGTGCCATCTGACATACCGCCAGTGTGGGAAAAGTTCATTCGCGTGACATTGTCCACATTGAAGTCCGGGCGAATCTTTTTCGGGGAACCTTTTCTTCAGGCGACTCGTCAATCATTGTAATGGCTCACCTTTCCAGAGCTTCCAAACTCCAATTTATAAAGGGATTACGATGAGACCCAGGCACTATCTTCTTTTGCTGCTTTCGCTGGCGCTTTCGATTTTCGCGCCGGCAGTCAGTTTCAGCGACGAGGACCCGGTAGCCCTCGAAAGCAATGGCGATCGTTTCTATGAGGAACAAAGCTGGGGTCAGGCGAGAACAGCCTACGAACAACTTCTCACCCAGGTTCCGGACCACGCGAAATCTCCCGAATTAAGGTTCCGCATCGCATTTTGCAGTTACCGACTCAACGAATTCGTGCGGGCCAGAGGAGAGGCGAACAAATTAGCCACGGAACTCTCCGACGACAATATCTGGGGAGTCTGCGCCATGAACCTGGAAGCGCAGGTCTGGCTCGACCAGCCGCATTGGGGGACGCGCACTTCGGACGCGGAAAGCCGCGGGGAATATCTCCCGAACGGCGAATATTTCTACGCATGGCAGGAGGATTTCACCGAGTGCATGAAAATCATGATGAAAGCCATCGGAAGGGTGAAGCTCTACGAATGGAACAACAGCCAGAACGACGCGAAGTTCGACGCCGCGATGGAGGAAAGCCGGAAATTGCGGTTCCTTCTCGCGGACGTTCTCGAGCAAAACGGCGACTGGTACATCGCGGAGTTCATGAAGGAGATTTACACCGCGTTCCACGGAGTCGAATTCGAGGAGCCGCCGCACGAGAAGCGATACGAGCAGGCGCTGTACGACTGGGGTTTCCCGCTGGAGATGGACGAAAACACGAATGTCTACTCCCGCGTCGGCTTTCTTTATGAAAGCTTCGTCGAGGAATATAACAACCAGAAGGTTTTCGCAAACGTCAACGCGAGCGACGAAGCCGGGCGAAGGACGCTCTATGCTTCGTACCGCGATGTCGCTTCGAAGGCGCTTTACCGCAGCGCAACATACCTTGTCAGATCGACCTCGGTCTACTCGCCCCGGCACAGCGCGTATTCAGGCGAAGAGATCATCGTCCTCGACACAAAGATCAACCCGCTTCCGGTGCTACAGCGTCTCATCGACGAATTCGAAGGCGAAGACGAGACCACGGAATCGATTCTCGCGGAGTTTTTCAAGGCCCGCGTGAAGGACAACCTCGGAGACTACAAAGGAGCGGAAGAGGCGTATGCAGCGTTCATAGAGAACCACCCGGCGAACCTCTACGCGGAAGACTCGAAGGCGTACCTCCAGGAGCTCCGCAAGCCGAGGGTGAATGTGAACACCATCCGGCAGTATTCCTCTGAGGAGAAGGTGGAGATCGAAGTAATCAACCGCAACGTCGAATCCGTAAAGATCACCGCATACAAGGTTCGTCTGAACGAAATGCTCGCGGACCGTGCGCACCTCCGGAACCCGAATGCGATGTTCCATGACCTGACGGAATACTACTCAGACGCGAACAAGCTCGCGCGCTTCGTCATCGGGGAGCCGCAGACGTGGAGTTTCGATTTCGAGAACACCGCAGATCATCACTGGTCCCGCGGGAACAAGGAAACCCCCGTCGGCGGAATCGGAGCATACGTAATCAAGGCCGAGGGAGGGAGCGTAGCGAGTTATGCGCTGCTTATCGTCAGCGACCTCGCGTTCATCGAGCGCTACGACTTCCAGAAGTTCTATGTTTTCGCGGTGAACAAGATAACGGGCGCGCCGATCGAAGGTACGAGCGTTCGTTTCAAGGAAGTCTCGAACCGCTGGGAGCCGATCACGGGGCGCTCGTTCAACGCGCTCGAAGCGGTGATCGAAGGCGAGACCGCGGAAGGCGGAATGTTCGAGAAGGACCTCCCGCCGTACACCAACACGAACTTCAGCCGGTATCACAGTATCTTCGCGTGGAGCGGAGACAACTACGCGATCACGACTCAGGCGTACCGTTACGCGCGTTACAACTCCGGAGAGCAGGAGCGCATCGACGCGCACATCACGACGGACCGCCCGGTGTATCGTCCGGACGACAAGGTCAACCTCCGCGCCATCCTGAAACAGCGTAACGCGCAAGGTCGCGTCCGCAGCCTCGGAAACTCCCGCGTCGGCGTCGAAATATACGACACCCAGGGCAACAAGGTCCTCACGGAGAACAAGCGCCTCAGCGACTTCGGAACCGTGAACGGCGAGTACACCCTTCCGGAAAACGCGCCGCTCGGGAACTACAGCGTCCAGCTTACTCTCTTCGGAGCGTTCGGCGGGTCGAGAACCTTCTACAGCTACTTCGCGGTGGAGGAGTATCGCCAGCCGGAGTTCGAAGTGAGCGTCACTAATCTATCGAGCGACGTAGTAGTGGGGGACACGTTCATCGCGGCGATCGACGCGAAATACTACTTCGGCGAGAAGGTCTCGGGCGGGCACGTCAAATACACGGTGTACCGCAGCGCTTACTGGCCGCGTTCGTATTTCCCGTACGAGTACGGCTACCTCTACGACTACGGAGATTTCTATCCCCAGCGCTACGGATACTGGTACAGCCAGTATCAGCATTACGAGGAGGTCGTTCTCGACGCGGAAGGCGAGCTTGACGAAGACGGAAGGCTGATCGTGGAGGTGGACACGAAGAGCGCCGAAGAGGTGTGGGGTCTGCTCGACCATCAGTACCGCATCGTGGCGACGGTGCAGGACGAGAGCCGGCAGATCATCGACGGCTCCGGCACCGTGCGCGTCACGAAGAAGCCGTTTTTCATCACCGCGAATACGAACATCGGATTCGCGATAGCAGGCGACACGGTCGAGACGGAATTCCGCTGCGAGACTCCATCTGGAAGTCCGCTCCGGAACGCGGACGGATCGCCGCGAACAGTGCCGGGCACGGTGAAGGTTTTCAAACTCCGCGAAGTCGAGATCACGCAGGAGGAATACCTGAAGGCGGTTCAGGAAGCCGAGCGCACGGGCGAAGAGGCCCGCGTCCGCCAGTACGGAACCGTGTACGTCCGTATCGAGCGGAACGAGGTTCTGTCCCAGCCTGCAGAGGTCGACGTGAACGGTCGCTGCTTCTTCCGCTGGACCGCGGACGACAGCGGCAAGTTCGACATCGCGCTATTCATCGATCACACGGACTCGAAGGATCGCAAGTACACGGTCGAGGGATACGCCACTATCACTGTCTACAGCGATCAGCTCGACGGACAGCAGATTCGTTTCGCGAACATCGAGATCGTGCCCGAAAAGCGCAACTACGAGGTCGGCGAGAACGCGAAACTCCTCTTCACCTCGAATTTCAGCGAGTGCGACATCCTCGTCACTCTCGAAAGCGGCGAGGACATCATGGCAAGGCGTGTAGTCCACCTGACGAATCGCGCAAAGGTGTTCAACGTCCTCATCACGGAGAAGATGGGTCCGAACTTTTTCATCTCCGCCCGCGTCATCAAAAGCAACACGATTTATCAGAACGATCTCGAACTGTTCGTTCCGCCGGTGGACAACTTCATAACAGTCGAAATCGAGACGCCTGAGGACGTCGTCGCGCCGGGGTCGGAAGTTCCGGTGAAGATCAAGACCACCGACAAGGACGGAAATCCCGTCAGCGCGGAGGTCGCGCTGCGCGTCATCGACGAGAGCGTGTTCTACATCGCGGCGGACAACTCGCCGAACATCATAAAGTTCTTCTACGGAAACCGCAGGTATCGCAGCGAGTACGGAAACAACAGCCTGTACTTCACCGCCAGCACGTGGTCGAAGGATTCCGGACGGTACGAGAGTTACACCGTACACCGGATGCCCCCCGGCTTTCAGTGGTTCAGCGGCTGGAGATACTTCGAACGCGAGAACATCAACCTTCAGGAGATCATCGACGCCATCGAGTCCGAAGCGAGGGACGCAAACAGCCTCCCGAACAGACTTCGCGCCATCATCAATAACCTTGGCGGAATGCTGGGCGGAGACGGCGGCGGCGGACGCGGCGGCTACGCCTTCGGCGGGGAAGAGCGACTGATGGAGATGGACGCGACGAGTCCGGCGGAATCGCCAAGGTCGGCGCCACAGTCCGTCGCTCGCGCGGAATCCGGACGCGATCTTCGCGGCGCCGATGGCGCGTCATCGACCGCGTCGGAAGACGGAGACATCACCGTCATGAACCTCGGAATGGCACAACAGCAGGCCCAGGGCGGAGCCGCGCTTGCCGAGGCGAGGCTGCGTTCGAACTTCGCGGACACCGCGTACTGGAATCCGTCGATCGTCACGAACGCGGAAGGCGTCGCGGAAGTCAAAGTCCCGATGCCGGACAGCCTGACGCGCTGGAATATTAAAGCCGTCGCGACGGGGAACCTCGCCAAGGTCGGCGAGGAAGCAACTACCATCGTCACGAAGAAGCGCGTCCAGATTCGCGCTCATCCGCCGCGGTTTGCGGTCGAACGGGATGAGTTCGTCCTGAGTGCGACGGTCGACAATCTTTTCGACGAAGCGCTTTCGATAGTCACGAGGATAACCATCGACGGAGGCCTTGCGCTGACTAGCTCGCAGGAATTCGTGCTCGCCGCGGGCGCACAGAGCCGGCAGCGGATCGACTTCAACGTAGTCGCTGCGCGGGAAGGAAGGGTCACGGTGAAGCTCGAAGCTCTCAGCACCCGCGAAAGCGACGCGATGGAGATCGGGTTCGACATCCTTCCGTACGGCGCGCGAAGATTCGAGGCGGAGACGGTCTATATGGCTCCGTCGGAGGAGTCGCGCGTACTTAGCTTCCAGCTTCCCGTGGAGCGAAGGATCGACGACACGACGCTTCGAATCGCGCTCCAGCCGTCGATGATAATGCCAGTGATCGACGCGATTCCATATCTGATCAAGTATCCCTACGGCTGCGTCGAGCAGACCATGAGCCGGTTCTTCCCCGCTGTGATGGTGCGGAAGACTCTTCAGGACCTCGGCATCAGCCTGGAGGAGATTCGCGAGTCCAGAAACCGCGAAAGCGAACGCCTCCGCCATCTGAGCTGGGCGTCCGGAGACGCGGGACTCGGAGTGTTCGACACGGGAGTTCTGAACACCGTCGTCGACGCCGGGATGCGCCGCATACAGATGTTCCAGCACGGAGACGGCGGCTGGGGCTGGTGGCGCTGGGACGACAGCGATCCGTATATGACCGCGTACGTCCTCCAGGCGCTCTCACTCGCGCAGGAAGCGGACGTAAAGGTCGATCAGCGTATGATCGACAGCGGCTTCGCCTATCTGAAAGGAATCTGGCAGAAGGCCGTGAACGAGGAGTATCAGTACACGAACCTGCATCTGCTGACGTTCATCGCGTCCGTGTGCTCGAATAAATCCGGACTGATTCCGAACAGCCATTATCAGGCGCTCTGGACGAGGCGCGACGACCTGAACTTCTACAGCCGCGCGTACCTCGCTACCGCGCTGTACGGAATCGGGGAGAAACGCAACGCGGAGATCATCCTCGAAAATTTCGAAGGCTACGCCGAGATCGACGAGGCGTACGGCCGAGTCCACTTCGAGCGCGACAACCGCGGCGGATGGTGGTACTGGTACAACGATCGCATCGAGACGAACGCCGCGATATTGAATGCGTACCTGACTATAAAACCCGATCACAGGTTCGTTCCGATGCTCGCTAACTGGCTCGCCACCAACCGCAACGGCGTCCACTGGTACACCACGAAGCAGAGCGCGTTCAGCATTATGGCGCTTTCGAAGTACGTCAGCGATCGAAAGGAGTTCGACGTCGACTACGATCTTTCGATCCGCATAGGCGGGGAGGAAGTGAAGCGAGTCCACGTCGATCGCAGCAATCTGTTCACGTTCGATTCCGAGATCGTGCTCGCAGGGAGCGAAATCCCGCTCGAAGAGACGATGATCACCGTCGAGAAGTTCGGGACCGGGCAGGCTTACGTCAGCGCGTATCTCGATTACTTCAGCACCGAGGAGCACATCGGTTCGAGCGGTAACGAGATCGAGGTCCAGCGCGAATACTATCTTGCGACGCCGACGACTCGGACCGAGAACCGCGCGGGAAGGGAGATCGAAGTCCGCGACTGGACGTACGAGAAGATCGAGGAAGGTCGGGAACTGAAATCCGGCGACGAGATCGAGGTCCGGATTTCGATCAAGACCCATAACGACTTCGAGTACCTCGTTTTCGAGGACTACAAGCCCGCGGGCTGCGAGCCGAAAGACCTCCGTTCGGGCGGTCGCTACGGAAATGGCGTCTACGCAAACGTCGAGCTTCGCGACGAACTCGTGGCGTTCTTCGCAACCTGGATGAACCAGGGCGACTATATGCTTAAGTACCGCATACGCGCGGAGATCCCGGGCGCGTTCCACGCCCTTCCGACGCAGGCAAGCGCGATGTACGCTCCGGAGCTTCGCGCGAACTCGGACAGCTTCGTCATGCGCATCGTCGACCGATGATTCCCTGCACAGACGTGCCAGTCACCTCCAAGGTGCCTGGCACGTTTTCATTTCCGCGTAGAACACATTGACGTCCCAGTCACCTCCCCAGGGTGCCTGGCACGTCTGATTTGTCCGCGGTACGACTTCACCAGTATCTCTCGACGAACACGTGACCCGGATTTTTGCGGTGGTGCTCACGGAAGCCTTCCTTCGCGGCGAGCGCAAGCATGCCCTCCGCCATGTCCGGATTCCCGCAGAGGAAGATCACGCTGTTCTCGGGCGTAAACTTGATTCCCGATTTCTGCTCGACAATCCGGCTGGTCCAGACGTCCGAGACGTAGCCGGTGAGTCCCTTCCACGGCATAGGCTCTTCCTGCGGACGGGAGATCGTCGGGAAGTACATAAAGTTACCGCACAACCGGCTGAGGGTGATCAGCTCCGAACGGTAGCCGAGGTCCCACGAATGCCGCGCGCCGTGGATCACGATGAACCTCCGCGCCTCGCCGCAGACGAGGCGGGTGCGGACCATGCTCATATAAGGCGCGAGTCCTGTGCCCGTGCCGACGAAGATGACGTGTTTGTCGTCCGGAGCGTCTGCGAGCGTGAACTGCCCCGCGATTTTCGGACCGACGTAAAGCGGATCGCCGACGGAAAGCGCGAACAGCCTCGGCGTGAGCTGCCCGGAGCGCACGAGCGTTACGTAGAACTCGAGGTATTCCTTCGACGCGGAACTCGACGCGATCGAATACGCGCGGCGGACGAGCTTCTCCGGGTCCTTCGGCGCGTCTTCCTCCGACGATTCGAAACACCTTGGCGCGCTCCCCGGAAGTCCGAGCACCGCGAACTGCCCCGGCTCGAAATCCGGCACTTCCCCCTCCCGCGGAACGACCCGCAGCACCATCAGCCCCGGCGCGACCTCGATCTTCTGCGCGACGCTCCAGTTAAGTTCCGATTTATTCATTTTTAAGACCGTTTCTTTGTAAAATAATTGTAACCCAAAAGCGTTTTACTTAGGTAACGCCTGGGAGAAAAATTATGCCATCGAAGGAAGAACTTGTCTCGAAGCTTGCGCAGGCGCTCGATTCCGTGCCAAGTGTGCGATACGCACTCGGCGGTGCCGAAGCTATGGCAGCACACGGATATTCCCGTCATACCGACGATCTCGACGTTTTCGTGCTTGAGGACGATTTGAACAAACTTATGCATGCGCTCAGAAAAACGGGGCTTGAGACTTTCTCAGTGTTCGAGCCGTTTCACTACGCCGCGAGAATACTCGGAGCGACTGTCCGAACTTCGAACCGGCCCGCATCCTCGCTCCGTTCGCTGGGCCCTTCTTGGGGCAGCCGGCCCCGTTCTTTCTAACGGCTGGTGAACTTGTGGAATGTCTATCCTGATTCAGTGAAGAATAGTTGCGGTATTCAGCCGACAAATCTGAAACGCTGGATGGTGAGGCGATTTTTTTCTTTGTAGAATTCGCTACTTCTGGGTATAATCCAAAAAACCCAGAATGGAGCGCAGGATGCCGAGAGCGAAGCAGATAACGACGAAACCCAAACCGCGACGAGGAAGACGTAGGGTTTCCAAAGACATCAACCCAGCCACTTGGAAGTCTAACTGGTCATCCATTGACGCCGATGCGCCAAGCGAGCTACCGACATACGACGAGATCAGTTCTAGTGACGATCTTAGCGACCTAGAAATGATTGTCCAAGACCTTCAGAAAATCGACTGGGCATTCACGGATGAAGACACGGCATACCTGACTCACGATCTTCACTCGTATCCAGCCAAGTTCATTCCACAAATTCCAGGCCACCTGATTGCGCGCTTGTCGCTTCGAGGCGAACTCGTTTTTGATCTTTTCGGCGGCAGTGGCACTACCGCGTTAGAGGCGGTTTTCATGGGACGTCGTGCGCTCAGTGTCGATGCCAATCCCATTGCAACTCTAATTGGGCAAGTCAAAACAACCCGTCTCGACCATGCCGCTATTTCGGATATTCATTCGATTCGCACCTCGCTGCATGCTCATCTGACGATCTTGCCAGATGATCCGACCACTCTGTTCGAGAAACATACCGACTACGTTCCTGACATCCCGAATAGGGAGAAGTGGTTTGCCGATTCGGTATGCGGTGAATTGGCGTTGATTCGCTCTTGCATTGCAAGTATGGAATCGCAGCGGGCGAAGAGATTGGCCCAACTGGCGCTATCACGTGTTGTGCTAAAGGTTTCGTTTCAGGATTCTGAAACTCGGTATGCTAGTCGTCCCCGACAGATCTCGATAGGCGAACCACTGCGTCGATACTTGGCTGAGTTAGAGGATGTTGTTTCGAAGGTCATCAAGACTTCACCTGACCTTCGTTATGGAGTCATTGACTTCATAACGGGCGATGCGCGGGACTGCTCCCCCGACCAACTTCAGGATGAATCGGTTGACTTGGTAGTCACATCGCCGCCATACGGAAACGCTTTCGACTACCATCTCTATCATCGATTCCGTTTGCTTTGGCTTGGGCACGATCCACGTGAGCTTGCAAGCATCGAGATCGGGTCACACCTGCGTCACCAGCGTAACGGGGATGGTTTCGATTCGTATCTGAACGATATGCGACCATGTTTGTCAACCGTGAACCGAATCTTGAAACCGGGACGGTTTGCCGCTTTTGTGATCGGTGATCCACGCTACAAAGGGAAAACTTATTTCGGAGCGGAGGCAGTTGCCGAGATTGCTGAGGCCATCGGCCTTTCCACTGTGTGCATCATTGAGCGACCGATTCACAAGACAAGGAGATCCATTGTCAGTGCAGGACGCCGCGCGTCCCAAGAAAAGTTACTCATCGTGCGCAAACCGGTGGGCACCAGGTCGTGGATACTTGAGTCACCACCGTATAAGTTATGGGATTACGAAGTCTCCCTGCGCCGACGGGAAACCGAGACAATTCTTGGCGTCAAACCCCGTACCTTGAAACACGGAAGCGACCTGAATGTACAAGTAGACTCATACCGGGCTGTCACCGCGAAGCGATTGACGTTCTCTCACGCTGTTCAGCATAACGACGGCTATCGTGAACGCACATGGCAAGCCATCCTAGAGAATGGATTTGCTACCGTGGAATCGTCGCGGAAGGATCCAAAGTACGTCACGCACGGACTCCATCCATACAAGGGTAAGTTCTATCCGCAGCTTGCTAAGGGACTTATCAACGTCGCCGGCATCCCATCGGGTAGCACAGTATTTGATCCCTTCTGCGGTAGTGGTACGACGCTATTAGAGTGCTATCTCAATGGCCTCAAACCATATGGCTGCGACATGCATCCATTGGCAGCACGAATTGCCCGAGCGAAGATTGGGATACTCACTTTGAACCCCGATATGGTGTCGGAAGCCGTGCAGACGATCTTGGCGAAGATCGACGCTGCTCCAAACCGAGTACCCATAGATGTCGATCAATTCAAAGCCGACTGCGTCGACGAGATTAAGAGCTGGTTTCCCAAGCCCGTGATTGGGAAATTGAACTACTTACTTCGCGCCATACGCTCTGTAAGCGCAGGCGTTCTTCTCGACTTTCTTGAGGTGGTCTTGAGTAGCATAATCCGCGAGGTATCTCACCAGGATCCCTCGGACCTCCGTATTAGGCGTCGCAAAGAACCCCTCGTCGATGCTGATGTGTTTGAACTATTTAGAGACGCATTGGTAACGCAGTATGAACGAATAGAGAAGTTCTGGACTGTGCGTGGATACTGCCCGTTCCGCTTCTATTCTCCAACCGTCGTCGAAGGCGATTCACGTGAGCCAACGACATTCCAGAAATTAGGGCTTTCTCAAGGTGGTGTCGATTTTATTCTTACCAGCCCTCCATATGCTACGGCTCTACCCTACATCGACACCGACAGACTATCCTTGCTAGCTCTTCATGGGATGGATGGGAGCCAGCGTAGACCGCTTGAACACGAACTGACTGGATCACGCGAGATACGCCCAGCAAGCCGTCGAGCCCTCGAGGAAATGCTATGCGACGGCGTCGATTTGCCGGATGAGGTTACCAGGTTCCTGACCACGTTATTTGAATATAACTCGCAGGATGGCGTTGGCTTCAGGCGAAGGAATATGCCTGCACTACTTCTGCGATTCTTCCAAGATATGAAGAAAATACTGAGTGGATGTGCTCAACATATGAGGCTTGGTGGCGAAGCCATGATTGTTGTTGGGGATAGTCGAACCACGGTGGACGGCGACAATTGGGTGATTCCAACAACTCGATTTGTCGAGATCATAGGTCAGGCTGTCGGATTAGAATTAGTTGAGCGCATCCCAATCACAGTGACAACGGACAATCACAAGCATATCAAGAACGCCATTACCGAAAATGGCGTAATCCGGCTAAAACGCTCCAACTGAGGCTGAGGGCTACAGCCAACCGAATCGCCGCCCCTGAGCCCAACCGCCTGAAGGCATCTGTTGATTGCAAACAGCGAAGTATTCGTTGTAGCGTGGACTGTCCTGTATGTGGATTTCAATGTCGTAGTCCAGATTCGTCGGCTCATCGACCTGTCGCATGACCATGATGGAGCCATCCGGTGCTGCATGGACGACGTTCGACGGCACGGTTATTCGGATTTCGTGTTTCTTCTCATAGTAGACCGTGTTCAGATCGAATGGGTGATGCCGCACAATAATGCGTCCTTCGGCATTGAAGACTTTCAGGTCGACTACCGGGTCGGGAGTGCGCTGAGGATAGGAAGGATTGCTCTCCTTCTTGGGAGCTGTCTGCCCGCTAAACGGCCATCCGAAGAATGCTGGGTTCTGATCGACCGCGGTCTTGCTGAGGAAGACTTCTCCATTATGGTGCGGAGCGATCTGGATCACCAATGCTTCGGTCCCAATGCTCGTGCTAGGAGATTGAACAGAAGTTGCTGCCGTCCGTGATGCAGCCGCCTTTGACTTCTTACGGGCTGCCGCTTGATCGGACATTGCGGACGGAGGAATCGGGCTTGGGAGCCGAACAGGAAGTCGCGGAAATGTCGGGCAGCTCAAGCCGACCGAAGCC
Organism: Planctomycetota bacterium; assembly: GCA_024653775.1. Taxonomy (GTDB): domain Bacteria; phylum Planctomycetota; class UBA8742; order JACQVU01; family JANLHZ01; genus JANLHZ01. The sequence continues at coordinate 14,982 of JANLHZ010000027.1, forward strand.
GGAGATCCAGTACCCGATACACTTCTGGACAAGCGCTGCATCTGGTTCTCATCCAGAACCAGTCCCGAAGTCACCATTGCCTCCAAGAGATCGCGGTCAAGAACCAAGCCCGCCATAGCGGCGTCATCCCAGCATGCCTGAATCTGATCGGCAAGACCTTGGTCTTCAGGCAAGACCATATCGAAGCGGTTGCAGCACTCAAGGTTTGTCTCAGTCCCTCCAACGGTCAGGTTGTTCGAACCGACAAATGCTAAGGCTCGTTGCTTACCGTGGAACATGTACATCTTCGGGTGGAACGTGGGCCTGAACCCGCTACTGCCACCATGAACGATGTATGCCTCGTTGAAGTGCCTGAGAGCAAACTCAAGGGCCTGCCTACTTGTTCCTCGCTGATCAATTCCGAAAACCGCCCGAATCGACTTTCGATTACGCCGCCAAGCTTCAATTGCCGGAGCGAGTCTCAGTAGCGGACCGTGCTTAGCAAAAGCCACGACCATCCACATTTCCTCAAAATCGCTGGACTCAAAACCGGCACGTAGCTCGTCAAGAAGCCGTAAGTTGCCTCGAGGCTGATCAGTCGGTTTCTGAATCGAAATCGTTGGCATAGACTTTCCTTGGCTGTTCAACAGGATAAACCCCGATGAATATCACGACACAACTACTTCCACAAGAAAGAAATTGACCCGCAGCATGTGGTTCCGACGTTTCGCCCCCCGCTGGGGAGCCTGAACTATCCGCGATCGAGTACGCGGAACTTGCGGAGAGATATGATCGAAGGTGGAAGGTGTTTCCCGCCAACTTGCTGGCAACGGCAAAATTCTTCGCTTTTCGCGACAGCGGAGACGGGAGGCATCAATTCGACTTACAAGCTATGTACAGACGCGGGATTTTCGACGGCGACGCCGTCCGCGAGTATATAAATTTTGTCGGCGACGAAGATGACACCCGCGCGTATGACGAAATGGTCGAATCATTCAAAACCTCGGGAAGCAAGAAATCGAGAAAGCGCGACAAGCGGCTTCCTCCGCCAGAACCAGAGCAGTGAAGACGCGGCCCTAATTTCGAATACAGGCGTGCAAGGCGGCGAATCGCGTAGTACCATTTTTTACGGGGACTGTGGGGATATGTGAATAACCCTTCACCCTGCGATTGTTCGTAGTGTGCCCGTAAGGGCATACGTTAAAACGCCTCACGGCGACACTACGAACTTTGAGGACTTTAAAACGCCTCACGGCGTCACTACGAACTTTGAGGACTTTAAAACGCCTCACGGCGTCACTACGAACGGTTATGAACTTCCAGAACGTCATTCTCGAACTTTCCAAATACTGGTCCGACTACGGCTGCGTACTGTGGCAGGGCTGGGATCTAGAGATGGGCGCGGGGACGTTCAATCCAGCGACGTTTCTGCGCGTTCTCGGTCCGGAGCCGTGGATGACGGCGTACGTTGAACCGTCGCGTCGTCCCAAGGACGGTCGCTACGGCGAGAATCCGAATAGGCTTTGCAGGTACTACCAGTTCCAGGTGCTGATCAAGCCAGCGCCGCGGGACTCGCAGGATATCTATATCGAAAGCCTGCGGAGCCTCGGGATCGACCTCGTGAAGCACGATCTGCGCTTCGTCGAGGACGACTGGGAGCAGCCGTCGATCGGCGCGAGCGGCCTCGGCTGGGAGGTCTGGCTCGACGGGATGGAAGTCACGCAGTTCACGTACTTCCAGAAGACCGCCGGGCAGGTGCTCGATCCGCCGAGCCTCGAGATCACATACGGGCTCGAGCGCATCGCGATGTTCATAACGGGAGCGAAAAGCGTTTTCGATCTTAACTGGACGGATGACGTCAGTTACGGGCAGATCCATAGGGACGACGAGAGGCAGTTTAGTACGTTCAACTTCGAGATTGCGAACACGGACGACTGCGCAGCGCAGTTCGAAAGCTACGAGAGACAGTGCCGCGCGTGCATTGAACGCGGGATGCCCATACCGGCTTACGATTTCGTGATGAAAGCGTCCCACGTTTTCAACCTTCTCGACGCTCGCGGCGCGATCGGAGTTGCGCAGCGGGCGACCTACATTGGCCGCATCGCGGGTCTTGCGCGGGACGTCGCGGAGACTTACGTCAAACACAGGGAGGCGCTCGGCTTCCCGCTTCTGAAGAAGAATTCCAAACAGGCAGTTTGAAACCACCAGGGGGCTATCAATGGGCGGATTTTCGATTTTTGTAACTGTTCACGGGGTAGTTCGCGTTCGTAGTGGCGCCGTAAGGCGTTTCTTTGATCCACCACGCCGCGAAAATATGCTCTCACGTGCACACTACGAACAGATTCCCGCTATAGACCGCGATCTACCCCGTGAACAGTTACGGATTTTTGATTTTCGATCTTTGATTGTTGCGATCGCGATGTGTTTTGCAACTGCTTCATTCGGATGCAACAACAAGACGAACGGGGGCGTAACCGAAGGCGATACCGGTGAAACCGTTGTTGGCGGTCAGGATCAGAGTTCGGAGACGTCATCGCCCAGAACGGCTCGCGCGGCTTCGACGCAGTCGACGCCTGCCATCGACATCCGAAGTCAGAGCGAAGTCGATATGAAAGCCGCGGTCGAGTACGCCCTTGACGAACTTGCAGACGCGCGGGAACTGAAGGGCGGCAGAGGCGACACCGTGAAGTACGACGCGTATCGAAGGGAGATTCAAACCGGAATGGATCAGCAGGTGCGCGATCCGTTCTGGCGTTTGCTCGGCGGATTCGCCAGCATGATGGCATTCCCGCAGCCGGATTTCGTCGCCGCGCAGAGTGCGCTTCAGAACGTCCAGGAGCTGATCGAGAATCCGAGAATGGCCCCGACAGATAAGCAGGTAATCTGGGCGTTTTCGCTGTATGGACTCGCCAAGATGAGGGCGCCGTCCCTTTCCCGCACGGATCACCAGGAGGGCGTCAAGCTTCTCGAAGACGCGCTTTCGACGATGAACGGCTACTGGCGTTTCCTCGTTCTGAAAGCCAGTCTGCACGTCCAGATGAACCAGGTCGGTCTTGCCGGTGACGCGATGACCAAGGCCGCTGTGGACGGCGCGGGAAAGTTCGACTACTACGTCGAAGCGTTCTACCACTACAACCGGGCGGGAAGAAAAGACCTCGCGGAAGAATCGCTACGCAAGGCGGAGGCGGAGATTCCCGCGTCCCATCTCGATGAAAAGTTCAAGCTGCTTTCGTTCTGGGCGAGCATCGCGCATTCGCCGGAGACGGATTACACGGACTACATCGTCGCACTTGAGAAGGCGGAGAAGGCGATAGGAATCGAACTTACCGGCCCCGCGGCGGAGCCGGGGGGAAAACTCGCGAAGATGAAAATCGTCGTGACGATAGACGTCGCGTTCGACATTTATAAACTCCAGAAGAATTATGAAAAGTGCCTCGAGCTAATCTCGAATATCGAAAAACAGTACCCGACGCTGCTTGCGGGAACCTTCCCCGGAATTCCCGGGTGGTGGTCGTTCCACGAGCAGTTTCTCGAGTTCCTCGTCGAGCAGGGTCAAATCAACAAGACTGACGTCCTCGCGTTCCTTCGCGAAGACCTTGCAGGGAAGTATCCCGAACACGAATCGAAAGAGGACATAAAAGACTTTATCGACTGGTGGGAAACCGCGGGAGAAACCGGCAGACCAGAAACGGAAGCGCCCATCGGCCCGATGATCCGTATCGTCAAGGACACCACGAAATCGAGGGAGGACCGCATCCGCGCTTTCGAGAGGTTCAGGGACGCGGTTCTTGCCGGAAGGTTTGGCGACGAAACCTTCAAGCACGGTCCGCAGTTTCTCGACTGGGCCAAGAACTCGACCTTGCCGATGATCAGGGTCATGTCCATCAAGGTGATCGGCGCCTACGGTTCGAGGGCGGAAGAGTACCTGGGCGATCTCACCGATCTGCTCCAGACGGAACTTGCGAAGACCCAAAAGGAATACGACCTGATATCGAACCTCGTCAACGAAATCCAGAAGCTTTACTCGGCGCGAAGGCAGCCTTCGAACCTCGTCAGAAATCTAGTTCGCGTTCTCGATCTCAGCGAGGAGGTATTCAGCGACGATGATTACAGCGAAACGGTAAGCAAGGACGTACAGAGCGCCGATCTGTTCTACTACGCGACGAACTTCTTAAACCTTCTTTATCCGTCATCGAGAATTCCGTATGGCGACATCGAGGAGCGCGCAAGAAGAAGGGACGCGATCGCAGCGTGGAAGCGACACGTGGAGAGTTAAGAGTTAATAATTAATAATTAATAATTGGGAGTTAATCAGCCTCTTCCAACAACTACCCGCTAACCACTTGTTGGCTTTTGTTCGATGCCCAAATTTATCGACTCAGAAAAAATCAAAGGCGTGCAGATAGTCGTTCCAGAGGCGTACGCGGACGATCGTGGCGTGTTCCGCGAGTCGTTTCGCAGGGAGTGGTTCCCGCAACGCGCGTGGAGCGAAATCCAGTTCAACCGCAGCGACTCGAAGAAGGGCGTCGTCCGCGGCCTGCATTTCCACCAGCACCAGATCGACTACTGGTTCGTGATGAATGGTAAAATCCAGGTAGGCCTTTTCGACGCACGGAAAGACAGCCCGACGTTTGCGAACGTAGAAACTTTCGTACTAGACGCGGACGATCCGCGGGGGGCGTATATTCCCGTTGGAGTCGCGCACGGCTTTCTGGCGCTGACGGACTGCATAATGACCTACGTCGTCGATCAGTACTTCACCGGGCGCGACGAGTATGGTATCAAGTTCGACGACCCCGCGCTCGCGGTTCCCTGGGAGAAGATGGACTACATAGTCTCCGGACGCGACAAGGCGAACCCGCTATGGAAGGATGTACCCCCGGAGTTGCTCGACTTTCGGGGTTAGGAGTCGCGAGGAATTAGAGGACGGGAACCACGTGACAATAATGTCAGATCGGGAAAGATTTCAATTTGAAATCTGAGTTCTGAATTCTGAAATCGGTTTCCGCCAGTCGATATCGTCCACGGGTTCGCCGCGGATGGCGCGGTCGAAGATTGTCTCCCAGAGCGGAATGATGTTCTCGTAATCGAGCGCCGGGACGATCTTCGCGCGACCGTTTGCGCCAAGACGCGGGAGGTCGTCCCGAATGGCGAGCGCGTCGATAATGCAGCCCGCGAGTTCGTCCGAGTTCCCAGGTTCCACAAGGAAGCCGTCGACGCCGTCGTCAATTACGCATGGGGTCGAGCCGGAGCGCGCGCCGACGACGGGCGTTCCCGCGAGCCACGCCTCGGTGAAGACGATGCCCCAGCTTTCGTGCATCGAGAGGTTCACGAACAGATCGCCCGCCGAGAAAAGCGTCTGCTTCAGGTCCGCTTCGAAGCGTCCGAGTCGATAAACCCGCGCGCGCTGCTCCGCGGGTAACGACGCGACGATCTCGTCGACTGTCTCGGAGAACATCGTCCGCGCTCCGGCGATAACGAGGTTCGTCCGCGGCTCGCTCCGCCAGACCTTCGGCATGGCGCCAAGAAGCGTCCCGATCCCCTTGTGCGCCCCTTCCTGCCCCGCGAAGAGCACAGTGGGTTCGTCCGCTGGAATCCCGAGCGCGTGCTTCGCCTCGCATTTGTCGACCGGATTCATCGATTGAGTGTCGAGCGGCGCGCCGAGGATCGCTATCCTGCGCGGGTCCACGCGCCGCGCGGTCCAGAAATCTCGCTCGACCTCGGTGTGCGCGATGATCGCGTCAGCCGCGCGCATCCATTTCTCCTGGATTCTGCGGTGATAGCCCCAATCGTCAAGGGTATGCGTAGAAGGGTGGTAAACGAGCGGCTTCCCGTTCTTCACCGCGGCGCGGTACGCGTAGAGCATGTTCATTGTTGGAAGCGGACATCCGAGGATTACGTCGGCGTGCGCCGCGGCGCTCCGAGCGAGCGAATCGTACTCCTTCGATACGGGGCCGTTCCACCACGTGCGGATGACGTCGTTGAACGGAAGACGGCGCCTCGTCCATGCGTGGTAGTGGAGTTTGTTCAGCCACCTGGGCGCGCCTGGTCTGAAAGGCACTCGATGCACTGTGACGCCACCTGCGACCGTCGTTCCCGCGGGCAGAAGTTCACTCGCTCCGAAGGCGTACGCCTCGCAGGAAAGCGCGTTCGTCGAGATGACTTCGACCCTGTGCCCGCGCGCGGATAGTCTCGTCGCGACGCCTTCCATCAGTAGTTCAGCGCCGCCGACTGCGGGAGGATAGTTATGAGCGCAGATCAGAATGTGCAGGTGCGTGCTCCTTCTTCAGCTCCGGGAATGCGGCGCCGGTGGGGGAGAGCGTATCGCTTTTCTGAACCGTGAACCCGCATGGCTGGTTCGGCGCGATCAGATTCCGGTCGGCGATGTCCCGTTCGTCGATGGGGAAAATCCGGCAGTTCGCAGGGCGCGTCTTGTGGATGATGCAGAATCCGACTTCCGTGGTTTCGTCGAAGAACGGGCACACGAACCCGAGTTTGCAACATGCTCCGCTGCGTCCGCACTCGCCTTCGCGCCCGGAAAGCTTTGCCTCGACGTACTTCGGGCGGAAGTGGATCAGATAGAATCTGCGCGCCTTGCCAAAGAGCAGCCGAAACTTCTGAGAGAAAGAAAGGTTGGCGTTGGGATCGGGGGACATTTCAGATTTTTGATTTTTGATTTCAGACTTCGGACTTCGGATTTGGCTTCATTCATTGCAACCGCGACGTTGTTAACACAGACGCTCGATTCTTAATTCTTAACTCTTAACTCTCATTCTTCCCCCTCCCACAAAATGTTGTGGAGTTTCTTGAGGGCGTCGTTTTCGATCTGACGGACGCGTTCGCGGGTTAGCCCGACCTTTTCGCCGACTTCCTTCAGCGTCATCGGCTCGTGGTTGTCGAGACCGAAGCGGAGCGTCAATATCGCGGACTCGCGCTCGCTGATTTCACTCAGCGCGCGTTTTATGCGTTCGATTTCGTCCTGCTCGAAAATCGATTCGAGCTGCCCGGCGCTGTCCTGATCCGCGAGGTCGGTCTGCGGCAGAATCTGATCGAGCGAAATCGTCTGGCTCTGATTCATCGCGGCCCGGATTATCCGCGCGATGAACTGAGGCTGCTCGCTCGGGAGGTCCAGAGTCTTGACGACCTCCTCCGGCGTAGGCTCCCTTCCGAGCTTTTCCGTCAGCTTCGTGACGCCCTGTCTCCACTTGCCGACGAGTTCGACCATGTAGGACGGCACGCGAACCGTCTTCACGGTGTTTATCAGCGCACGCCTTATCGCTTGCTTGATCCACCACGTCGCGTAGGTCGAAAACCTGCATCCTTCCGCGGGATCGAACTTTTCCACGGCTTTCAGAAGGCCGATGTTTCCCTCCGCTATGAGGTCGGAGAAGCTGAGTCCGCGCTTGGTGAAATTCTTCGCGATGCTGACGACAAGACGCAGATTCGCCTTGATCATCTGATCCCGAGCGTCCTTGTCGCTTTTCGAAATTCTACCGGCAAGCTCGATTTCCTCCGCCGCCGTGAGAAGCGGAGTATGGTCGATCTCCTTTAGGTAAAGTTCGAGATTTTCGTCGACCAGCGGATTGAATGACATATGCTCGCGATCAATCTTAATTCCGAGTTCCGGAATGCGGAATGCACCTTTAGACTGAAACGCTAAAATTTTCATCTTTTGTACGTTTCAGCGACCTTGATGTTCCAAGGTCGCTGATCAGGTTACCATATCGGAGGCAAAAAAACCTCATTATCCCACAATTTTGCGCGACGCTCGAGATAGTCGCGCTGGACGTGATCTTTTACGACCATCAGATCGCAAAACCAGGCCGGGATGGCGTCGAGGTTTCCGCCGGTCAGATAGAAACTTGCGGGGCAGGAGAGGCAGGTGCTCTTTGCGTAGCACGTCCTGCATCTTTCTGGGTAGTTGTAAGGTGTCAACTCGAAATCGTTTATCGATTCGCCAAGGACGAGCCGGCGATTTTCGCGCCGAAGCGAAAAATCGAAACCGTGCCGCGGTTTTCGTTCGTCCGTATCGAGCAGGCTTCGCTCCATCGCGGCGATCCCGTGGCAGAGATACACCCTCCCGTCGCTTCCGACGCTGACGAGTTTCGAGCCGAGGTCGCAGAAGATGCCGTCATCCACTCGACGGCTTTCGAGCAGGCTGAAGTGCACGGGGAGTCTGACGAGATAATCCGCCACGAGCTGCAACTGTTCGCGAAACAGAGCGATGTCTTCACCTGAATAAGGCCGTTCGCGTACGAGGTTAACGAAGATGTTTTCGAAGCCGCAGGCCTGGTGGATCCACTGCACGCATTCGATGAGGTTTGGGAGGTTGTCCAGAGTAAGAGCGAAATCGCACGCCTTCCAGTTTTTGAGCTTTTCGAACCGCTCTTTCTCGAAGCGGTACTTTCCCCGCTGGCGTTCGTGAACCTTCGGAGGACCGTCGATTGCCACCGCGATCGACACTTGCGGGTTTTCATCCAGAAAGTCGAACACTTCTTCCGTAAGCAGGGTTCCGTTCGTAAGCAGCAGGAACATGCCGCACTTCACCCGGCAGAGCGCCTTGACCTTGTCGAAGAAAAGCAATGGTTCGCCGCCGAAAACTACGCAGGTCTCGACCTCGCTTTGATTGGACCAGGCAACGATGTCGTCGATCTGCTCGAAGCTGAGTTCCGCCCGATCGTCCTTGTCGACCGCGCAGAACGAACACCTGCTGTTACAGGCGTTGGAAATTATGACGCTGAGGTCATATCCCATACCGTCCTCCTGAATTGCTGCCCTTAGGAGGTGCGCCTCCTTAATCCAGCCGAAGTAAAATTCCACCTTGACTTCGGCAAGTCTTCATATCGAGGGTCTGGTTCGCCGACCTATAGCGATAGCGGCGTGCCAGTCCATTTGCTTAATTGTACGCCAGAACTGAAAACGTCCAAGGAATTCCGAAAAAAACGCGCATTTTTCAGTGCGCGAGCGGAAGCATGAGTTCCTTGCCCCAGAGTTTCGCGCGGTTCGTCATATATTCCCGCTGGAGCGCGTCCTTCCGGAACATCACCTTGCAGAACCACTCAGGGATAGCGTCGAGGTTGCCGCCGGTCATGTAGTAGCTCGCGGGGCAGGTGACGCAGGTGCTCTTCACCGGACACACCTTGCACTGCGCGGGATACTCGTATTCGTGCGGCTCCCAGTTCTTGATGGAATCCCCCAGCACCACGCGCCGGAACTCGCGGATGTCCGAGAACTTGAATCCCTCCGTCGGCTGGAGATTGTGCGGGTCGAGCAGCTCCTTCGCCATGGTCGCGAAGGCGTAGCAGAGATAGACCTTGCCGTCGCTTCCGACGCTGACGGTCTTCTTGCCGAGGTCGCAGAAGATTCCGCCGTCCGGATGGTGTGCTTCGAGCAGGCTGAAATATATCGGGCGATCGATGATGTAGTCCATCACCTCGCGAAGCTGATCCTCGAACACTTCGATATCCGCGTCCGAGTAAGGTTTCTCGCGAACGAAGTTGACGAATATGTTTTCGAGGCCGCATTCCTCGTAAATGTATCTGACGCTCTCCGCGAGCCGGGGAAGCAGGTCTAGCGTAAGCGCGAGATCGCAGCCTTTCCAGTTTTCGAGTTTGTCTAGCTGGCCATGCTGGATTCGGTACGCGCCACGCTGCTTTCGGTACACCTCCGGCGGGCCGTCTATCGCTACCGCGACCCGGATCCACGGGTTATCTTGCAGCCACGCAATCGCTTCGTCCGAGAAGCGGGTGCCGTTCGTCAGAAGCAGGAATTTGTCGCAGCGAACTTTGCTTAGCGCCTTGACTTCATCGAGATAAAGCAGCGGCTCGCCGCCGAAGAGCAGGCAGGTTTCGACGTGGACGGTGTTCGACCACTCTACGATCTCCTCGATCTGATCCATGCTAAGGATGCCCTTGACGTCCTTATCGACCTGGCAGAACGAGCACCGGTAATTGCAGGCGTTCGATATGATGACGCTGAGTTCGTAACCCATCTAATTCTCCTCCCGCGCAATCGGTAGCGATTCGGGTGGGATTCATAAGTCCGCGGGATTCGCCAGATAAAGGTCGCAGATCATCGTCCGAAGGTCAAGGATTTCGTGTCCTCGCTCGAAATTCTGATACAACCACTAAACGAGTTCGACGCGCTCCTGTAGAATTCGACATCTGAAATCGAAATTCCGAAACCAGTTCCGGAGCGCTGAATGTTTGACGAATATTTTGAAGTAAGACTCGAAAAGGCAAACAAGCTGCGAGAAGCGGGTGTGAATCCCTTCGCGCTGAGATTTCTGCACGGAACGCGGATTCCAGTTGGGGACGCGCTCGCGAATTTGAAACTCGCGGATGATGGCGCGCCGGAGCAGGGGCAGGTTTTCGCCATCTGCGGCCGCGTCGAACGGCTGAACAACATGGGCAAGTCGATGTTCCTCCACGTATCCGACGAAACCGGCCGCGTGCAGATTCACGTCAAGAAGAACGTCGCGGGTGACGACGGCTGGCTCGTCGCGGAAAACCTCGACTACGGCGACATCATCGGCGTGGTCGGCGAAGCGTTCCGCACCCGCACAGGCGAGATTACCCTTGCGGTAAGCAAGCTCCAGATTCTGACGAAGGCGCTTCGTCCGATGCCGATCGTCAAAAAGGAAACCCTCGAAGACGGAACCGAAGTCGTTCACGGCGCGTTCAAGGACACGGAGACGCGCTACCGTAAGCGCTATCTCGACCTGAACGTCAACAAGGATTCGATGGAGCGATTCCGCGTGCGCACGCGCCTCATCAGCTTCATCCGCCGGACGCTCGACGAAAAGGGCTTCTTCGAGGTCGAGACGCCCATGATGCACAGTATTCCGGGCGGGGCGAAGGCGAAGCCGTTCATCACGAAGCACAACGCGCTCGATATGAATCTGTATCTGCGCATCGCGCCGGAGCTGTTCCTGAAGAGGCTCATCGTCGGCGGGTTCGAGAAGGTGTACGAGATCAACCGCAACTTCCGTAACGAGGGGATTTCGACGCGCCACAATCCCGAGTTCACGATGATGGAGCTTTACGAGGCATACAGCGACTTCTACAAGATCGCGGACCTCACGGAGGAAATCGTCGCGGGCGCGGCGGAGTTCGTGCTTGGAACGACGACGGTCCAGTACGGCGAGTGGAAGCTCGACTTCAAAAGGCCGCTCAAGCGCGCGAAGTATACCGACCTTTTCCGCGAGTACGTCGGCATTTCGTTCGACAACGAGGCCGCAGTGATAGAGAAAGCGAAGGCGCACGAGCTTTACAGCCCGAAGCTCGAATACGAGGTCATCGCGAACGAACTGTTCGAGGAATTCGTCGAGCCGCGGCTTATCAACCCGACCTTCGTTACGCACTACCCGACGGCAATAAGCCCGCTCGCGAAGCGCTGCGACGATAATCCCGACTTCGTCGAGCGTTTCGAGCTGTTCGCCGCGGGGATGGAGCTTGCGAACGCGTTCAGCGAGCTTAACGACCCCGTGGACCAGCGCGGGAGATTCACCAAGCAGGTGCAGTCGAAGGACGAGGAGGCGCCGACGGAAGTTGACGAGGACTACCTCGAAGCGCTCGAGTACGGAATGCCCCCCGCGGGCGGACTCGGCGTCGGCATCGACCGTCTGACGATGGTCCTGACAGGCTGCACTAGCATTCGCGACGTTGTTCTCTTCCCGCTGCTAAAAAAGGTTGAAGGCGCACCGGCGGGCGGAGAAACGAAGGAAGCGAAGGAATGAAGCTATTCTTCACTTGGGATCGAAATAAGGCTCACGCAAACGAGAAGAAACACAAAGTCGACTTTGTTCGCGCGGAAACGGTTTTCAAAGATCCCAGAATGATCGCCATCGAAGACGACGATCGCAGCGACGACGAAGAACGGTGGATTACTATCGGAATAGACGAGAATGGTGGTATCTGTTCGGCGAAACACGTCCTCCGTGGGAATCAAAAAATTCCGATTAACGCATATCTTAAGCGCAGAGGCTTCGATGTCGCGGAGCTTCGCCCACGCGCCGTCAGGCGCTATATTAAGGCGGATTCTCGACGCTATATTAAGATAATCGAAGACATAATGCGATAACG
>JANLHZ010000033.1 GCA_024653775.1 Planctomycetota bacterium
ATTGTTTAGATTCGACGTTCTTGGTCTAAGCCGCGAAGACCACGACCGCGGTCACGGTAACAATGACGATCATCACGACGAGGACAACCCCGGACGCGGTAATGGGCATGATGACCGTGACAACGACCAGCGCGATGGCGACCGGGACCGGAACGACAATAATGATCGCCGCGACGCACCAGGATGGCGCGACGAACGCGACGACAACGACAGAGCCCACGATAGCAACGATGACGACCACGATGATTCGGACAATCCCGGTCGGAGCGAAGGATCAGGGAATAGGGATCAGGGAGCAGGTGGCGACAACGGTAATAACGGAAACCACGGAAACGGGAACAACGGGAATCGCTGACGAAGTTAATATCCGGACCGATATTGGGGCGGTGATTTTTCAGCGAAACCTGTGTAAGGCCTTGTAAAATAATAAGTTGCCTAAAAATCGCGCTCAGATTTGCGTCAGGCTCGCATTGCGCGATTGAGTCAAGCCGCGTGGTGCGGAGATTCGCTCGGGATTCGAATCAACGTTCGTCCCCCCGCTTTTCTATTCGACCATTACGTCCGATAATCTTTGTTATGTCGCATTGAGTTTACGCACGGTTGAAGCCACTTTCGACGTGCCGGGCGAAATCCGACTGATACAATGTCCGTCTGCGGTCGGCTTGGACTTCCTCATAAACTTCTGCGAATATTTTCAGCGATGATTCGAACTCTTTTCCACGGAAGCTCGGTTCTTGCAATCGCGATTGCGACATCTCTGCTTGCAGCGTGCGGGACCTTCGACGACGTGAACCTCAGTCCGGACGTCAGGTTCAGCGGGATGAACGCAGACCAGCCCCTTTTCCGGATCGCGATGAAGGACATCGTGGGCGCGGCGTATCCAGATGCGACAGGATCGACGCCGAGAGCCGCGGTGCTGCCCGCGGTCAGAAACACGGAATACTCGACCTACGAGCCGAAGCCCTACGAGCTGAACACTGACAAGTATCACGAGTATCTTTCCCGCGCGGCTCAGGATCAGGGGTCTGACAATCTGATCGTCATCCACGGCGGCAGCAGCTCGGTTCTGGTCGCTAGCGCGAACGTGAACCTCGAAGCCGGACTCTTCGACGCGCGAACGAGATCGATGCTGGCGGAGCAGCTTGGCGTTTCGTATCTGATCGTTCCGGAGTACGCGAACGCGTGGGGTTCGGTGTACCTTGCGCTAAGAATGATCGACGCGTCCGGAAGGCTTGTCAACGCGTACTCGAACCTCGGGTCGTCCTCCTTCGAGAGTTTCGACGCTCTTTGCGAAAAAATTCCCGCGGGAGCGGTGATCGCCGCGGTTTCAGGGGACGAAAATCCGCTCAGCCGACAGGCGGCGCGGGAGCTTGAGCTTTGGCTCGGAGCGAAGAACGCCGCCGGGGGAAAAGGTCTGACGATCGTGAGCGAGTTCGGGTACAGGACGCTGTTCGATTCTAATCCGAGGCCCGCGTCAGGCGACGAATGGCGCGTCCTCGCGAAGTCCCTTGGGATGACTCACATCGTCAAAACGAGCGCGACCGATCGCGGCGCGATTTCGTGGACGCTGGTCGATGCGTCCGAGCCTCCAGAGTCCGATGACGTTTTGGAGGAATCTCCGTCGGGAACTATATTCCTGCGTCCGGAGCAAAGGGAGCGGACGACGTCCACGGGTATGCGGATCGCGGAACTACTCGTTAATGCGCTACTGTTTCCGCTTAAGCTCATCGCGCATCCGTTTACGAGCGCGGTCGACGTCACGGAGTGGGAAGGGGACTTCGTCGGAAGTTACAACTTCGACAATCTCTTCGGTCTCGACGTCTACATCGGGCTGTACTTCGAGGCGCTGTTCGCGCATCCATTCGTCGGCTACCACGAAGTCGACGACGTTTACGGCGGCGGCGCGTACCGGCCGTTTACGTCGAGATTCTGGCAGGACATGTGGTTTCGGGCGGAGTAAGGCCTCGGAACAAAATAAAGTATCGAATTATGCGCTCAGATTTACGCGAGATTCATTTTGCGCGAGAGAGCCAAACCGGATTCGTAGCCATAGTTCCGATGAGGATTTGGCGACCGAGCGCGGAAAGAATATGGCGTGAAGATGTGATGCAGAAACGGTAGTTTATTTTGTTTCGAGGCCTAACCTCCAAATCTTGTCACAAGTCCCCCACTACTGTAAACTTGTGCAGGCTTTAGAAACTATCGTAGGCTCGGGAGGGAGTGCCTGCGCAAAAGCCTTCGGATGTCTCGTCCGAAGGCTCCGAAGCCGCGGAAATCGTTGCTGGGGATAGTTTCTCGCAGGGAAGGAAATAAATGAGCGAAATCATCGATAAACTCCGCAGTCTCTATAAGAAGGATCTATCGCAGCTTCTGGCTGGCAGGACGGTGACGCTCGTCGGCGCTGGAGGCGTCGGATCGCCCGCGCTCATCACCCTTGCGGCGCTCGGGTTTCCGCGGGTCCGGGTGATCGATTTCGATCGCGTGGAGCTGTCGAACATACCGCGGCAGGTGCTTTACTCGCAAAATGACGTCGGCAGGTTCAAGACGGACGCGCTCGAATCGAACCTGCGTTCGACTCTTCCGGGGCTGGACGGACGGACAGAGGTCGAAACTGTTCGGGACAGACTCACGGAAGAGAACGCGGACGAACTCCTCCGCGGCTCGAGCCTCGTTATCGAGGGTTCCGACGACCACGCCGCGAAGTTTACCATCAACGATTACGCGCTCCGTTCGATGACACCCGCAATCATCTGCGGAGTGGTCCAGCGGGAGGGAATCGTGTTCCCCGTGCAGCGAGGCCTTACGGCATGCTACTCCTGCCTTTTCGAAGACGTTTCCGCGGACGACTCCCCCACTTGCGCCCAGCAAGGCGTGCTCGGCGCCCTCGCGGGATTCGTCGGCGCCTTCGCGGCTGAACTCGCGGTTTACCAACTCATCTTCGGCAGCGTCTTCGACCGCGGGAAATATTATCGCGTGGACCTGACGGGCAGACTTCCTCTCAGAGAAATTGGGGTCAAGATGCGCTCCGACTGCCCCGCCTGCGCGGGCGTTTCGGGGCCGTATGTCTGATTTTAGTGCATCCGGCTGCTTCGTTTATCAGTCTTCCGGCGAATCTTCGGGCGGTTGCGCGTCATCCGAACCTGACGTATCCTCGACGCGTCGGATCACGAATCCCTGCGCCCGCGCGAACATTTCGTACTCGACCCAAGTGTCGTAGGACTCCTTCGGAATCGGCGAACCCTGGTGGAAGTTGTTCACCTCGTCCACCCATAGATAATTCGGGAACGTGTTTTCGTTTCCTACCATCTGAGCGATGTTCCTCGCGCGGCTCTCATCGGAGTCGAAGAGCATTCTCTGTGGATTCTGCTCGCTCGGGTAGTCGGTCATGAAAATGACATCCGAAATGTGATACAGGTTCTGCACTCCGACGAATTGAAGGTACGGCTGCATATAAAGCACTTCGCCGCCGATTTCCCAGCGCGCGCCGGCGTCGCTGGTTTTCGTCACAGGCTCGCCCGGAATTCCAAGGTCATCATAGGGCGTGAAAACAAGCGTCGTCAGATTCTTCGCTGAATCGTAGTAGACTTTCACGTGCGCGACCTTCTGCTCCGACGTGAACGCGGTTAGCCCGGTGAAGAAAAGCGAGAACCCGAAAAGCGTCGCGCCTATGAGGAAAATCAGTAGCCCGACGCTGAAGGTGCTCGTGCCGGTTATCACGCCGTAGCGGGTTTTCGCCTCGGATCCCTTCATTCTGTGGAATATCTGCGATGCGATTCCCTTGACGACCATCAGCATCACAAGGAATCCGATGAAGAGCGTCACGACCGTGAGAATCTTGACGCTGAAAAAAGCGTCGCCGGTTTCAGCGGCGTTTCGCGTCGGCTCTGAGAGGAGCATCAATATTCCTTTCGGGACAATCGAGGGGGAGGAGGACCAAATACTCAGGAAATATCCTCCAGCTTCGATTTGAATTCGTCAATGTCCTTTGCTTCCTTTAGTATCTTTTGAAGTTCGTTTAGTTTTTCAATTGTCGGATTTTCCCGAATTTGCCGGATCAGCCTAAGTCCCGCATCTCCGAATCTTATCTCAACGGATGTGGATAAACCTATGACGAGACCTTCTGCGATCCCCTTTTCGATTCCTTTTTCGATCCCCCGCTCGAAACCTTTCTCGATGCCTTTCTCGATGCCTTTCTCGATGCCTTTCTCGATGCCTTTCTCGATGCCTTCCTGTATCCATCTTTCCTTGATTGTGACCATTTCTACATCTCCTTCCCGAATCACCGTTTCGCTCGCTATTTCGATCAACTCTTCGTCGTTAATATTTTCAACGCTTATCAGATAGTTTATGTTCAGTAACAGTTCGCCGCTGCTGTACCCTTCCGCCAGGATTTGCAAAAACCGTCTGATTACGGACTTTCGATCTTTCGTCTGGCTCTGACTCCACAAGTATATCATAGCTCGAAAACTCGGCTTGCCAACAATCAGATCGAAATCGGCTTTCGAAACCTCGAAGAGTTCAAATCCAAAGTCAGGAAAATTTGACTTCAGTTGTTCAGGAACAACGATCCTGTCGGATAGCCGGGTTCCCGCGGTCCATTTTTTTGCGCCCTGATAAATCACGACGCATAGGATCGGGCGAAGCTCCTCGCCGGCTTTGACCGCGAGTTCCCAAATTCTCAGTTTGTACCTTAGAATCTGAAGAGCGATGTCGGTATCGACGTAGCTTTTGTGCTCGTACAGCAGTATGATTTCAATCGAGCGGTCTTCAAACGGAGCCAGTATACGAAGGTCTGTAAAATTGCTGCAAAGATCGGTGGACGCTATCTCGCTCGTCAAAACCTCAAGCCCGCCCAGATCGATCTTCTCCAGAACCTCCTTTCGAACTGTGTTGATGACGAGGCTCCTTACGTTTTCCTCGTCGGCCATCGTTCCTTTGAAATATGCATCATGAGGATTCACGGCATTCGACATGGTATTCTCTCCTTTTGATCCTGGCGGTCCGTTCCCACTTCGTTAGTCTATTTATTCGATGAATCCTCTTCGACAGATTTCCAGAAGCGATTCCAGGCCGATACTTGTCACCGGCGCCGCCGGGTTTATCGGCACGTATCTCGCCTTCGAGCTTGCCAAATCCGGAAAGGTGCACGGGACGACACTCGAAAACGCTGTCGTGCCTGAACTTGCGCGTCTTTCGAACTTCAGCACGTCAAAACTCGACGTCTCCGATCTCGACGGGACAATAAAGTTCGTCCGAGAGTTGAATCCTGCTGCGGTATTCCATGCCGCGGGGGTGGCGAATCCCGCGTGGTGCGCCGAGCATCCGGAAATCGCGCGACGCATCAACGCCGAGGGCGCGGCGGACGTCGCGAAGTGGTGCGCGGAAAACGGCTCGAAGTTCGTTTTCTTCTCCACCGACCAGATCTTCGACGGACTCGATTCGCCTTACGATGAATCAAGCTCCCCCACTCCACTCCACGCCTACGGACGGAGCAAAGGGGATGGAGAGGATCTCGTCAGAAGAGCGAATCCGGACGCGGCGATAGCACGCATCACGCTCTGCTACGGCGCGACCATCGGAGGCCGCCAGAGTTCGTCGGACTGGGTTCTTCGCACCGCGTCTTCCGGAAAAGAGATCAGCCTTTTCGAGGACGAATTCCGCACGCCGGTGTTCATAGATGACGTGGTCGAAGCAATGGCGCGCATACTCGAAACGGACGCGCGGGGGATCCTGCACATCGCTGGTCCGGAGGCTGTGAACAGATTCGAGTTCGGACGAAGGCTGTGCGATTCCCAGGGCATTTCCACGGAAAAGCTGAAGCCGGCGTCGTTTCGGAACTTCACGCAGTACCCCCGCGCGGGAGACCTGAGGTTAGCCCACGACGCTACGCGCAAGATTCTCGGGATGGAGTTCGCCAGTCTCGACGAGGGGCTTTCGCGGTACAATTCGCACAGAGATAAAGTTTTGGCATTTGAACCCACGGCGTAGTTTTTCGTTTGATAGAATTCGTGGGGAGAATTTATCATCCAGCGCGGTAACAGAAACGCCGCGAAGACAGCGAAGAGTAAATGCAAGGTCCAGATAACAGCGCCTCGGGCGAATCCAAATATCGCAGAGTTCCAGTGAACGAGATGCGCAGCGTCATTCTGCTCGTCATACTCGCGCTTATGGTCGGCGGCGGAACGATCGGCGTCCTGAAGTGGATTTCTAGCGAGACGAGCACTCCATATGAGGAAAAGGAGATCAATCCCTTCGAAGCCTCGGAGGAATTCACATTCGGAATAGAAGACGACTCGGACGACCCTAGCGGAATTCCAGGCGCCATCAGACCAGAGGAGCAGGTGAGGTGGCTGAAGGAGAATACGATTCCAGCATTCGAGTTCGAGCCGTGGTTCGTGCAGTACCAGCTCGAGATGCCTGCCGGCGACTGGCTCAGCGGCGAGGATCGCACCGTCACCCGCAAGTATCTGAAGAACGCGTACTTCCTCGAGGACGAGCTCCTCGAAAGAATCACGGTCCCGAAGAATCATTTCCTTCTGTCGAAGTTCAAGGACGACATTCACGCCCGCATAGGCAGGGTCTTCTACGTGGACGGAATCCTTTGGGAGTTCCACAAGGTCGTGCTCGACAATCCGGAGGTCGCGGAGCTTGAAAGGCCGATTCCGGCGGAAGTCCTCGCGATGGACCCGGACGAAGTGAATCGCTACTGGCAGGAGCGCGGCATCGAGCGCAAAGTAACCAACTCCGGCACCGAAATCCTCACCGACGAGGACCACGCGATCGACCACTTTTACGAAGGCCTTATCGCGTACTCCGATGGAAGGCAGCCGCTTTTTGTGCAGTTCCGCGTGCTCGAAATACCGGAAGGGACCGCGCCGCTCGATTTCGTCGCGATCCGCGGGATGTATTCAAAGGTCCAGAAGTACCCGCACGAAATCAGGGAACTGAGCGATCAGTCCTCCTTCATTCCGCCGAGGCTGTACGCGAGGACGCTTGCGAACGACGCCCAGGAAGGCGAATTCGCCACGATAATGAAAGACCCGCGTATAAACAAGGAAAGCCTCGGATGGGCATTACAGTGGGTCAAGGACCAGTACCCCTACGAGAGATACAACCTCGAAGCGACCGGGCACGATTTTCTTCTCGCCGCTATGGCAAATGAGGATCAGGCGAAACTCGCGGAGCTTGCGAAGTCGAGCCAGGATATCTCCTACATTGACCTCCTGAACCGCCCTTACGACTACCGTGGAATGATCAGGAAGTACCGCGGCACAATTTTGAGGGTATCTAAAATATCGAGACCGCCGAACATCGCCGGGGTGACGCAAATGTGGGAGTGCCAGATCGGAGTCGGCGAGGGCGAGATCGTTACGGTGCATTTCACCGACGAACCGCCGCGCGGACTTGTAAGCCACCAGACGATGGTCGAAACGACCGGCGCTTTTCTGAAGATATATCGCTACGACGCACCTCTCGCGCCCGCGGGATTCAACGACACGCCGATAGTGCTTGCAAAGAGCATCGCGATTACCGAGGGCGCACTAGGCGCAGGGGGGACCCGCACGGACGACAACGTCTACGTTTTCGCCCTCATCATTGCGCTGATGATTTTCATTCCGCTCGTTGTCGTTTATGCAATTCGCGAAGGCCGAAAGAGCGAGAAATTCATGGTCGGGTTCGCCGCGAGGAGAAGCAAATACCACATCAAGCAGCACGGCGGCGTCGACGCGTTCAACATGGCGCTTAAAAAGATGAAGGAAAAAGCGAAAACCGGGCATGACGCGCTCTCCACGCAGACTTACGATAAGCCGTACGTGACTACTTCGCATTTTCCGCCGAGCGACCCTACGGATATCCCGGAATCTTCTGGCGCGCCGCTTGCGACTTCGCCCGCTCCGGAGGCGCCTTCTTCGAGCGACCCGGACGCGCTTTCCCGGCAGTCGGACCAGGAATTCACGCCCAATTCGATACATCAGATCGCTGCCCCTCCATCGCTGGACGAGGATGGAGAATCCGGAAATTCAGACGAACAGAAGAATTGACAACAATCCTGTTTTGCTACATATTCGTATTTCCGTGAGATCGAACGCCACACAGAAACAACTGCCAGGTTGACATCTTGTGCGTGCGCTGAATTGCGTACTTGAAGTCACACGCACTGAACATTTCTCCTATCACGGATTATAATTGGTGAGGGGAAAGGATGGCGAATTACTCAATCAGACGTTTAGTAACAGCGAAACAATTTCATCGAAATTTTCGTCTAAGCATGTGGACGCAATCTTTTCAGACCTGAAACGTAAACAGCCAGTTAAACGTTAGTAAAGAAAGCCCGATTAGATTGGATTGACGATGGCCGTAGCAAAACCTCAAAAACGCGTTTCAAAAAAGAGGCCGCCGAGAAAGAAAGTTCCGATACAGCCGGTGGAGGAACTGCCAAGGCAGCTCGATCCGCACGAGCGGAGCAAGTTAATCAAGACGATCGAAACGCACATGTTGGCCTCGGTCATAGGCCAGGACACCGCTATTCACGAGATCACGAATTCGCTATCGAGGCTGTTCTCCGGAATCCGCGATAAAGAACGACCGATCGTTACGATGATGTTCATGGGGCCGACCGGAGTTGGAAAGACCGAGACTGTCAAATGCCTCGCGGAAGTACTGTTCGGGAGGAAGACCGCGTTCACGCGGATCAACTGTCAGGAATTTAGTCAGGAATTTACTATAAGTAAGCTTCTCGGCTCGCCGCCGGGATACGTTGGCGGTGACATTCCGCCGCTGCTCTCCCAGACGAACTGTGAAAAGCACCACAAGCACGCGGTGGAAAAAAAGATGGGCATTTTCGCCGACGACGCGGCGGACGTCCTGAAGAAGTCGCTGCCAGCTTCGGGGAAATACGTGTCGCTTGTGCTTTTCGACGAGATCGAGAAAGCCCACCCAAAGCTCTGGAACTCGCTGCTCGGCATACTCGAGGACGGCCACCTTACGCTCGGAAACAACGAGGAGGTGGATTTCACCCGCAGCGTGATCGTCCTGACTTCGAACGTCGGCTCCGAGAACATGGGCCGGAAGATTTCGGAGGGCTTCCTCGGTTTTCGCGCGACGACGACGCTCGATATGGACATTCGCGAAGCCGCGTTCGAAGCGGCGAAAAAGGTGTTCCCGTACGAGTTCCTGAACCGCTTCGACGAGATAGTGGTGTACAACGTGCTTCAGGAGAACGACCTGACGCAGATTCTGGAAATCCTCCTGGCGGACGTTCAAAAACGGCTGCTCGATTCGAAGGCGCCCGTAATGATCCATTTCACGACGCCGCTGAAGAAGTACCTTCTGAAGAAGGGCACGGACCCGCAGTTCGGCGCGCGGCCAATGAAACGCCTCGTCGAAAGGGAGATCGTCACGCCGTTGTCGAACATCGTCGCAAGCAAACAGGTTGCGGGCGCGGACGTGGTTCGCGCGTCGCTGAAGCACGACAAGGTCGTGTTCATAAAGGAAAACCCGAAGGCGAAAACCTCGAAGCTCGTCTTCCCGGGATAGCCTTGAGTCGTGGCACGGGCATCCTGCCCGTGAAACATCGGCGGGACGCCGATGTTTCACGTCCGCGCTACAATTGCGGGTGAGAAACTTCATCCGGAGGTAACCGAGAGATTTTCAGGACGACTTGCCCGGAGCGATTCCAGCGGTATGATGCTTATCATGGTTCCCGAACTCACAGGCGCAGTGACCGACATCGTCGCGGAAGTCTCGAAAGGCGGCGTGACGCTGATTCCGCTGCTCGTGGTAGCGTTCCTGATCGTGTATCTGTGCGCGCTCAGGTACGTCGCCATCAGAAGGCACGCGAAGGGACTTCGCAGGTCGCTCGAAGCCGGACGGAAAGGCGCGCACACTGACGCGCACGCGCTTCGGACGCTGAAGGTCGACGCGCAGAGTTTCGACAGCACGCCCCGGACGCTCGTCGCAATTGCGCCACTGCTCGGGCTGCTCGGGACAGTCATCGGGATGATGGAGACTTTCGACGTCATCGCGATTTCCGGCACGTCGGACGCGAACGCGATGTCAGGCGGCATTTCCGAAGCGCTTCTTTCGACCCAGGTCGGGCTGATGATCGCGGTGCCGGGGATGTTCGCGGTGAGCGTCATCGCGCGGGCGAAGGCGGACCTCACGAAACTCATCGAGGCCGCGCTTTCGGAACATCCCGGACGACTCTGAACAGCGAGTCCGAATTCTGGTACAATTTCATAATGCTGCTACAAAGGTTGATAGCCTCGATTCTGAGTATCTTCGTATTGTGCGGATTCGCCTTCGCGGAGGATGATTCCGCCGAGAGCGAAGGCCCGTCGATCTCCGCGGCCGGGGACGAAGCGCCGCATTTCGAAATCACGGGCGAAGCCGCAAGGGACGTCAAGGAGAAGATAAGAGCAGCGCTGGTTTCGTACGACGCAAGAATCTGGAGCCGCCTCGGACTGACGCATCCGGACGAAATCGAAGTCCGCATCTGCGCGGACACGGAGGAGTTCCTGAGCGAGCTTTCGAAGTTCGAAGTCCACGTCGAGCCGGAGAGCATCCTCGGACTCTCGCTTCCAGCGCGCGATATATGCTTTATCAACCTTGGGATGATCCGGGACAATCTGATCCTGAACCTCGACCGAGTGCTCTGCCACGAACTCGTCCACATTTACGCCGAGGGCAAAAACCTCCCGCTCTGGTACGAGGAAGGCCTTTGCCAGTGGACTTCCGGCTATTACCTTATCGGCGGCTCTGTCGACGTCCCCACCGCCGCGGCGAACGGGACTCTCGTCCCGCTGTTCGAGTACGCTGACAATTACCCGCAGAATCCGGATTCGAAAGCGCTTTTCTACTCGCAGTCGGAAAGCATCGTCAGCTACGTCGCGGACCGTTTTTCGGGACGGAGCATCCACGCGGAGATTCTTGCTGGGATCGACGGGAACAGCGACTTCGCCGCGGCGTTTCTGCGCGCGACATCCAAGACTCCAGCGAGCATCGAAAAGGAGTGGCGCGAAATGATCACGCCGGGCGGAAGCTCCGCGGTGGCGCTGCTGTTCCTGAATCCAGAGGTTGCGATCAGCCTCGCGTTCGTCCTGCTCGCGGTGATTCTGTTCGTCAAGATCTGGCTGAGGAACAGAAGGATTTGGAGGGAGTACCAGCAGGAAGAAGATCCGGACGAGCGGGACGTGTTCGTTCCGACCGAGTTCGCTTCAGATGAGGACGACCCGGACGAGATCGATCCCGAGGACTTGGGAAGGTTCCCCACGAGCCGATAGGCACTATATTGAGGCGGATTCTGTCTCCCCGATTAGAATATCTGGGAGTACGGACGCAGGTGGCATCGGCGTCTCGCCGATGAACCACGGGCAAGATGCCCGTGCCACGTCCGGGAGCATCTCGTAATCGCGAGCCCGGCAGGATTCGAACCTGCGGCCAACGGATTAGAAATCCGTTGCTCTTCCTCTGAGCTACGGGCCCGGCGAAACGGATATTTATACAGACCGCTGCGCACCGGTGAACCATGAATTTAATTTTTTGAACCCCGCGCTCGCATCGGTGCTTGCGCGCCCTGGAAAATAAGAAAATTGGATTTGCACTCGAAGGCGGGAAGTCTGAAGTTTAAGTAATGTCGAAATCGTTCGAACTGAAGGTGCCGCTGAAAATAATCCTCGGCGGCGAATACGCCGTGGTCGATCTCGTCACGCCTGGAATCGGCTGCGCGATCGACAGATACGCGATCACGCGAGTCGAACCGGCGGAGAAGTTCGAGTTCACTGCGGTCAATCTCGGCGGACGCAAAATCAGCCGGACAGTGCAGCAGGTGATCGACATAGACGGATGGCAGGAAGTTTTCGATCTGCCGCGGGAATTCTGGAACGCTATGATCCCCGCGAATCTGTTCTTCGGCGTGCTTCGCTCGAAAGGTCTTCTCACGAAAGGCGTCTCGATCAGCCTCGACACGAGCGCCGCGTTCAACGAGTCCTCGGGCCAGAAACTCGGACTCGGCAGCTCCGCGGCGCAGATCGTCGCAACGTTCAAATCGCTCGCAGGGTTCTACTCCAAGGACGCGAAAGCCTTCGATCAATTCGTCTTCGTCGGCTGTTTCATCACTTCGTTTATCACTTCGGACTTCAACTCGAGCGGAATCGACGTGGCGATATGCCTCCGGGAAGGCGTCGTCGTCTGCGATCCGAAAACGAAGAGCGGATTCCTCGGCGCGAAGTCAGAGGAGGATCTCCACGCCGCGATGGCGACGTATTCCGCGTGGCAGATGCCGATGAACGACAACGTGTACTTTCCCGTTTGTTTCCTCGGCGAATCGGTGAACTCCGAGGAGCGGGTCGCGCGGTACAAAACCTTCGCCTTCGAAAATCCGGAGATCGCCGAACGGTTCGCGAAGAGTTCCGCCGCGGCTGTGCGGGCGCTCCGGATCGCGCTCGGCACGGGTCGAGATGCCGACCTTCAAAACGCCGCGGGGAAATGCCGGGACGCGCTCGCGTTCCTTGACAAGGAAACGGACCTCGGGATCGAAACTCCGGAGGCAAATCGGTTCCGCGAGATAGCGAAGTCATTCGGTCTCGAAGGCAAGACCTCCGGCTCTGGAGGCGGGGACATCGCGATCGCGATGACCTTCGACAAGGCGCGGGCGGAAAAGTTCGTCGAAGAACTGTGGAAGGAAGGCTTCTACGCGTTCGTCGCGAGACCTTCGAATCAGATCGAGGGGAAAAAGAGGAAAAAACCTTTCTGAAATCGGAATCGAATATCGTTGCAACTTCAAACCGGAGAATCATGTGTCCAGACTTGTCGGAATTCAGTACAAACCCGCGAAGGGCGCAGACCCGATCGAGGTAAAGGAAGGAGTCCTGATCGACGGGTTCGGACTCTACGGCGATGTTCGCTGCAAGAGCAGAAGGCCGCTGACACTGCTTTCCGTCGAGCTTTGGAACTCCGCGGTAGCGGAGGCGGGTGTACCCGGAACTCCGTGGAATCGAAGGCGTTCGAACCTCGCGGCGGAGGGACTTCCGCCGCTTGCGGGCCTCATTGGAAAGACGTTGGAGATCGGGAAGACCGTCGTTGAAATCTTCGGCGAAGTCGATCCCTGCGATATGCTCGAAGGCGTTGCGCCGGGGCTGATGAAAGCGACGGAACCAGACTTCCGCGGCGGAATCTGGTGCAAGACCGTCATTGGCGGGGTGATCAGAGTCGGGGACGAAATCAGGGTAATCGACGGTCAATGAAGTCAGATTTCAGATTGAATTTTCTGACTACCGACTACTGACAACTGACTACTATTCAGATAAATGATCGTCCTCGAAATCGAATTCGGAACGCTGAAAATTTTTCGTGAAGCCGCGAAGTGGTTCAACGTCGTCGTGCTCGTGCTATCGTTCGCGGGTTTCGTGACGTACGCGTTTTTCTGGCGGTGGGTCGCGTCGAGGCCGAGAAGAGAGCCGGGAAGGTTTATGCGATACCTTTCGTTCAGCGCGGCGCTCGGCAAGAAGTCGGAGTTCACGAAAACTCGCGGTCTGATCTACGGCGCGCTCTGCCTCGCGATGGCTGCGTTCTCGGCAATCGTCGCGCTCGACGGCTTCGGCGCGATCGACATTTATTAAATTCATCAAAACTCTGCGCGGCGGCGGACGTTCATTTATCGGGTGTGGCGAGCGAGCCACAAATGAAATCGAATCGAGGCTTTGTCCTGATCGTCGCAATCGGCGCGATACTATTCCTGACGCTCGTCATCTACACGTTCACGGTGTTCGTAGCGACGAACAGAGCGGTGGCGGAAAACCAGGTGCGCGAGCTGACGGTGTTCGCGGCTGCTAAAGGGAACATCGAAATCGCAGTAGCTAGGCTGAAGGATTCGCGCGCATCTGGTAGCGGCGTCACCTGGGATTCGCTCCTGCAAGACTGGGCGACGCCATTCTATTTGCGTTCGAACGCGGGGCAGGAAATTGTCACGGGCACGGCGGACGAGGAGAGAAAAATTAACCTTCTCTATCTGAGCGAAAGTTACCGGGACAGCGATATTCCGGTCGACAGAAGGCGCTATTACACCGTCAAATTCGCGCTGATCAAACTTGTGCGCCTCATGCGCGGCGTCGACCGGAAGGACGTCAACCACGCCTACGGAACGCACCCTTCCTTCCACATCAGCGAGACGGAACTCGTGAATCGCCTCGAAGACTGGATAAACAAGGAGAATCTGTCGACGACGATAATCAGCCTGCAGAGTCCGCTGCCGATGGTTTCGTTGAAGGAGCTTGAGTACATCGGTTTCGAGGAAACGCTGCTTTACGGATTCGATCCGCCGGAATCGGTGAAGCTCGCGCGGAGTCTTATTGACGATGCCCTCCGGCAAAGATCGGTCGAAACACTTCGCAGACTCAAACCGAGCGAGAGCGTTCCTTGGCTCGTGATGCCGTTTGTGGAATTCGTGACCATAAATCCGTCGATGAAAACGAACGTGAACACCGCGCAGCCATTTGTCGTCGCTACGCTACTGTTCGGCGCAATGATGGCGAACGCGCAGCTCGAAAATGAAAACAAGGATGTCGATCCAGGCGATGCGGACGTCGACTTCGATATCTTCTTCGACGAATATTTCGACGCCGTGATGGTGCGGGAAAGTCGATCCGGAGGCGCACCGGGAATACCGCCTCTGGCTTCGATGACGCCGGAGGTATTCATCTTCCGGGATCAGCTCACGAAGAACGAAATCGACAAAGCCCGCGCCGAAAGGCAGGCCGACGCTGAGAATTCGTTCCGCAGCATCGAGGATGAGAGTCACGGATTCATGGCAGAGTTTTCATCCCGCGAAGACGGCAACAAACTCAGGGAACTCGTGAAGGCGCTCGCTGGCGCTGAAATGCTCACGACGTCGTCGAACTATTTTCTCGTGGAGTCTGCAAGGCGAAAAGACCTCCAGGGCCTCGCCTCCGTCGTAACGAAGATTGACAGCAGTAGCGTGGTCGCGCGCGCGCTTTTCAAACGCATCGGTGCGGCGGACTTCCGGCTCGTTACCGTCGACGCGTACTGACGAGAGATTTCACGCGCGACCGGCTGTCGTCGGAAATCGACGCTCTGTTCTTCAGTGCGTGGTCTCCATTAGTTCAGGCCTGCGCACTACTATTCTCGCGGCTTTCCGAAGGCTATGAGATTTCCGTCGGGGTCCGAGACGACGAACCATCGCGTGCCCCAGTGCGTGTCCTCGGGCTTTATAACGACGTGCTCGCCCGCGGGTAGCTTTTCGAACTGTGCATCCACGTCCTCGACGTAGAGATGCACCGTCGGACGATTACCGTTGACGCCGTGGCTCCACGAGCGATCCTTCGCGTCGTGCTCCTCGGCGATGGTGACGCTCATCCCGCCGCTTGATTTCAGGACCGCGCCCCGTGGACCCTGATCGCCGCCGCCCCACCCGGCGACATGTTGCCAGCCAAGGGTGTCCTTGTAGAACGCGAGACTTTTACCAAAGTCCGACGGCGCGATGAAGAGGTGATCGAATTTGCTCATCATTAGTTTTGAATATAGCTCCGGGGGACTATTTTGCGACTGTTCCACTAAGTTCCTGGTCTTGAGGTTAGCCGACCTCGATGTCGAGAATCGACATTTTATAGTGTCTCCGCTCGAATCTCGACGAACTCAACGGGCGTTTAGCTCATCACGGATTTTCTCGGCGAGAAACATTTTCAGAAGCGATTGATACGGTACATCTCTCTTGTTCGCGAGAGTCCTTAGCTCGTCAAGCATGGATTCCGGGAGCCTGAGCGAGATCGTTTTAAGGGACGGCTTCAGCTTTGGCATCACGACTTTATTCGCTTTTTTCCAGTCTATGAATTCCGCCGAGTCATGCTTCTGCCAGAATTCACGCTCCTGCTTTTCAGTCCTGAATTTCGGTATCTTTTTCATATTCTTCGAAGATCTTTCGTTCCTTGCGACTCATGGCTCTTGCCGAAATGACTCGTATAAAGTTATTCCTGACGGTGAACACCAGAAAAAGCAATCTTTGGGAGTCGGTTCGACACAGAGCATAATATCTGTTTTCGTCTTTAGAGTGTTTGTCGTCGTCCACGACGACAATAGGCGTATTGAACAGAGCTTCCTCGCATTCCGATGGAGTTACGCCATGCTTCGACCAGTTCTTTTCCGTATTGTGCCTGTCCCAAGCAAATCCTTCGCACTTGCCAAGAGCTTCAAATCCATCCATCCACAAAAGTATATGTTCATAATATACAAAAGTCAAGACCTGTTCCAGGCCTGAGGGACGGTACGTCGCCGTGATTTCAGGCCTTCGCTGCCTGGGTCGCAGACCGGTGTCCAGCCGAGGTTTTCCGACAAAACGCGAGACTTTTACCAAAGTCCGACGGCGCGACTGATGTTCCATTAAAAAACCGATGCGAAAGCCGTGAATCGGCGTTAGGAGGCCGAGAACGGGCAGTATTCCGGATTTCAATTGTAGGCAGTGATATTGGCGAAAATAATCCTTAAAAAGCCTTGTATTGCCCGTCACATGCGGTATACTGTGCGCAGTATTATCGGGCTGGGGTAAGAATGTACGTAGCAAGGCCAAAGCAAGGAAATAAATCCAACAAGAGGGTTCCGCTTATCAGGGAATCCTATCGCGAG
>JANLHZ010000051.1 GCA_024653775.1 Planctomycetota bacterium
CACGGACGTCTCGTCCGTGTTTTCACGGTCAGGATGACCGTGCCACGCAAAGGAAACGCCTGGAACGTTCCAAACAACGTGGTTCACCGAACATTCACAAATAATCGTACGAATAATTCGTAGACGGCACGAATAAAATGTAACTTTCAATTCCCGTTGCGGATGTGCATTCTCGAATCCCGTCGTCTCTCGCGGGTCAGGGTGCGCGCGCTCGTGCTCTGAAGTTCGCAAAGCATGTTGTCGATCGTCGAAACCAGATCCTCCGGCGATCGCGGCGTTCTGACAATCTTCGCGTGCGGAATCCCGAGCGACTCCGGCGAATGATACCCCAGTTCGCCGACGACGAGAACCTCCGGAACGTCGAAGCGGTTGAGCAGCCTGTTGTACTTCGTGTGGAAGTCGACGGCGCTGATCGCTCCCTCGAGCACGATGATGTCTGCCTCGGTAGCGCGGGTAATGTTCGCGTCGTTCACGAGGCATGCGGAGCTAGCGCCAAACCCCCTGTTTTCAAGCGCCCTCGACAGTCTGCCGGAAAACACAAGGTCTGTATGAACAATAAATACCTTCGATGAATGATCCATTTCAGTATCCTCCAGTTCGGCTCCTTAGCTGCGTCTGATTTTTTCAGCGAGAGTGCGTGAGAGTCGCCAAACAATTTTCCTCTATAATTATTCTGACATGTTTTTCCTAAGAGAAGTTCAAGAAGAGGGTAGAATTAATAAAAAGATTGAAGAATGTCTTTTTTGCAACCGAACGCGAGATTCGTTCGCTTCAATCTGAAACAGAGAACTGAAATTTGAAGTAGTCATGTGTATTTTCGCCGCAGAATTTGGAACTTCAACCGACGGCTCGCTCTTTACCCTTAGCCTGCGCGAAGAGTTCCGCAACCGTCCGTTCAGCCGGGTTTCGAGGACAAGGCGCGGGAACTCGACGGTATTCGCCCCGATCGACGACCAAGGCGGAGGAACCTGGCTTATGCTCAGCGAACACGGACTCGTGGCTACCCTCATAAACCGAAGGCTCCCGAAGCTGCATAGGTCTGGAGTTCCTTCCCGTGGCGAAATCCCGTTTCTTTTCGCGGGAGCAAAAAACATGGCTGACGCCCGCGAGATAATTCGCGAAATCGACCACGCGAAGTACAACCCTTTCATGCTGATTCTCGTGGACGGATCGAGCGGCATCGTCTATTCCCCCTGGGACGAGGAGCTTCCGCAGGACCTCGAACCCGGACTTCACGTATTCGGCAGTTGCGGCCTCGAAGAACGAAAATTCGAGAAGATCGAAAGCCTGCGCGATCTGCTCGAAGCCGAAGACAATTCCAGGCAGCGGTTCGAACCATCATTAGTGGAATCGATCCTCCGTGACTCAGACTACGTATTCGATTACGAACGCGGCGTATGTATTGACCTTGCCGGATGGAATTTCGGGACGGTGTGCTCGCATCTCTACCACGTTTCGCCCGCCCGGGATTCCTGGGGGCTGTACGAAATCATCGGCTTCCCAAAGGGTTGCGGATTCGAGAGCCGCGAGGATCTGCTCTTCGAGTCTATGGAAAAAATGCCGGGGACTTCAATCGTTTGACGCTCCGATGCCTGGAATTGACTTCTCGCGCAACTTTAGAACGAGAAAGTCCCCGGCACTTGTAGTTTCCGTACCTTATCAGGCAACCTCTATTCCACGGGAGGAAAGAGTTTCGGGATCAGTGATCGGAGAGCACGTTGTTGCGATTCCACAGAGGAATTTCGACCACGACGTTCACGCTTCCATCAGGAACCGCCTGACAGCCGAGGCGGGATGTCATCGTCAGTCCGGGCGCGCGATCGAGCTGATCCTCTTCGGCGTCGGAACTTTCGTTGAAGGAGTCGTTACCCTCTTTCAGGATAACGTGGCACGTCGAACACGCGCACACACCGCCACAGGCGTGGTCGAGGTCGATGCCGTGGCCGAGGGCGATGTCGAGGATGCTTCCGGGTTTGCCGTCGCGATCGTACGGCAGGTCGTCTGTATCGACCTCGACTGTCCGCGGCTCTACTCCCTCTTTCAGAAACGTGACTTTGAATTGGCTCATTGAAATAGTGGTCGGTTGTCAGTTGTTAGCTGTTGGTCTGTAATCAGACAATCTTTTACTTCAACAACGATGCGTACAGGCTTATTTCGGCATTCGAATCGTAAATGATGGGTCGAACGCGTTTATAGGACTCGTCTGCGGACGGGGGACGTCCGCGGTCACTGGTAAAAAGTCATTTTGTTTCCGGGAAGGCCATGTTAAAGTTGGAAGTCTATTTGAGACACCATTTTAATCAAATAAAGAAATCAGCATGCCGATCAGAAGAAACAAGTCGTCAGCTTCGGGAGTCCGCAGAGGGTCGTCGTCCGGATCGAAAACTCCTTCCGCGCGATCCGCGAAAGAAAGCTCCGGACGGAGCAAAGGCGGCGGCAAGAAGGATCCGCGTGACAAGCGCAAGGAGCAGCGCAGGCAGGAAGATCAGGAGGAAAAAGAACAGGCGATCGGCACCGCGAAAGTCATCGGAGCCGTCGTGGGCGGGCTGATCCTCATCGTCGGCCTACTTGTCGGACTGAACAAGTTCGCGTTCAAAGAAGCGCCCAAGCCGGTTTATGGCGAGGATCCGAACATTGTCGCGCAGCGCCAGCGGCAGGAAACCCTCGAAATGAACTATCTTAAGATCGGGCCTGACCTTATGTACTCCGGCAACCTCATCTGCTGGAAGCCGGATTCCGAATTCGGCCAGCCGCAGGTCGAGGAGGTCGTGCCTTTCGTGTTCAACTTCCTGCGCGCCGCGAAGGATCCGAACACTTCGATTACCGACGAGATGTGGAAAATGTGGGACTTCGGCGAGTTCCAGAACTTTATTTCCGCGTACCCGGATTTCGCAGCGAAGAATAAGGGCACCGAGGAGTACATCAAAGGCTGGTTCGCAGAGCGGCAGAACAGGTTCATGCTCAAGGACGCGGACCGGATCGAAATTACGAAAAGCGCGAGGTTCGGGCAGAGCCAGAATTCCCCGGAGGTGTACGTGCGCGCGGAGGTCTCCGCGAAAGGCGACGAAAAGACCGTAGTCGAAAAGTTCGAGTGGGTATTCCACGAATACCAGACGGGCTGGGTGATCACGTATTTCGGCTTCAAGGAATGGCACGATCATCACGCGGGCAGATCGCAGACCGCTGAGCAGCCGGCGTCGTCTTCGGCCAGTTCCGCGCCTGCGCCGTCCGCGGTGGAGAACTCGCAGCCGTCATCGTCGCAGAGCGCGCCGACTTCCGGCTCGTCCACGCAGCCTGCGGTGGCGCCTGCAGCTCCGGAGGAGGCGGGTTTGACGACTTATGCGATTCCCGCCGGCGATCGGCACATAGTCGATCTGATCGGCCGCAGCAACGACCTTTCGTTCTCCGATTTCGATCGTTTCGGTAAGGATAAATCCGCGAAGCCTATGTGCAACTACCTTATCGAACTCTACAACAAAGGCGGCCCTTACTCTGATGGCGAAATCGTCAAGGCGTCATCTGTCATCAGCATTTTCCGCCAGTGGTGGCCTCCGAGAAACGTCGAGCGCGAAACGTACCTCTGGGGTGCGATGGACCAGCCGACGAAGGAACACCTCGGCACGGTCATCGAGTACTGGCAAACGCAGATACGCTGATTTTGTACTTGTTGTAACGCAGACGTCTCACCCGCCAAAATCCGAGACGTCTCATCATACGACACATCTTTTCCCCTGCTTCCAGCAGCCCGCCCCACCCACATATCGGGGAACCTTTCGAGTTTGCGATCAAGCGGGAGCCAGCCAGGATCGCCATTCTTTTTGAAATGGCTGCCAAAGGGATCACGAAACAGTGCCGGAAGAGGGGTCCGAAGTCAAGCTGAGAGTTAATGTTCACTCAGATACCATTTTAAATATATTTTTAGTTTGTAAAATAATCTAAGTATTTGATTTTAGATTATTTTATATATAAGTCTTGTGGTAAGATATATATAAAATTAACACTATAATATTACTAATATGTGAATCTGTGGATGGTGATTTTTCCCAATCAGACTGACTTTTTCTCGCATGATTTCGTTCAGCAAGACTCTTTTTTCTGGAAGCGCTATGCGCCGACACCTATGACGTCTTTCCATTGCAGGCTGCTGCTCTCATGTGACGAACGCCCGGCGCGATATGCGACAACTTATCCGTGCGTGGACACTCAACCCTGAACGTTTATCGACCGCATCGGCGCCGCTTCCTGCTCCAAAGCGACTTTGCCTTTCAGCTTCGCGGGATTGAACGGCAGAGGCTTCCCTGCCGCAGTGGGTTTTGCAGCCGCGGGCTTACCGGGTGCGACCGGAGCCGCAGGCTTTGGAACCTGGGAAGTCGCGGGCTTTCCAGGCGCTTCGGGCTTCTCCGCGGGGGTTTTCGAAATCTGGACTTTGTCTGCGGGTGAGACCTCGCGCCCCGGAACCGCGACACCGTCGCCCTCGGATTTCGCCTTGTCGATCGCATCCGACCACGTCCCGCGCAGGTCGACCAGGATTTTCAGCGCTTCGTCGATCTTGACGTTGTCCTTCTTGATGTTCGCGTCCACGAGCCGCAGATAGATGAAGTTGTACAGCCCGACGAGATTGTTATAGATATCTTCGCCGATGCTCCGATCGAGGCTGCACATAAGCTCCATAACGATGTTCTGCGCCTTGATGAGCAGATTGTAGGAGCCTTCGATGTCCCGGTCTTCGATTTTGACTTTCGCCTGGTTGCAGAACCTGATCGCGCCGTCGAAAAGCATTATCAGGAGCTGCTCTTTGGATGCAGTCCTGATCTGGGTTTCGAGATACGATCGAGCGGTGTTTTTTAGCATTGACGTTTTCGCTTCTGCCAGAGTCTCGCACGGCGCGGTAAGTTACAACCCGCCTCTGGATTCTAACACAGGTCCAGCCGAAACCAATGAAAATCGGACTCCATCTTTGTCATGTCGGCACAGCACTGTGGGATTCTTTACCGCATTTTTTCGACGCAGGGTCAATTCACACTTTCTTGATTGCGCTAATCAAACAGTTCGCACCATTCACTTCAATGCCCACATCAAATTCACAGCTTAACGAATGTAAAGCCAGCTTTATGTTGGAATCGGTCCACTCTCTTGCTTCGAAAGTCCCTTTGCAGAGAATACTGACAGTTCCCCGACCACCGGAAACTTCACCCTCGTAATCGAGATACAACTTTCTGTGCCGGGGCTGGATCGTCCCTGAAACTTCCGCGGGGGGATCGAGGAGCTTATCGAGACTCCCAGGTGGAAGTTTAATCGAAAAAAGAGATTCGCCGTCCTCGATAAAAAAATCCTCGTGTGGCGATTCGACACCTTCGTGGAAAAGCACGGAAAATCTGGGTTGACCTAAAGTCATTTCCGCACTCTGCATTCAGACTTCTGCATCTAGTTTTTCGAGGACTACTCCTCGTCTTCCTTCTTGCCCTTTTCGATGACCTCAGGCGTGGCGGTGAAGTCCGCCGGAGTAGCCGTTTCCTCTTCCTTCGCGGCTTCGATGACGGAAACGACGATGGTTCTCGGGTCCTGCTCTTCGTCAAGAGCTACGCCTTCCGGGAACTTCAGGTCATCGAGATGGACTACGCTTCCGATTTCCATCTCGCCAATCTTGAGCGGGATCGACGTGGGAATATCCATCGGCGAGCAGATCACGTTCGCGTAAAGGTGCGGGGTATACAGGACGCCGCCGCCGGCGACGCCCTTCGCGGTGCCGATGAGTTCCACGGGTACGCGAACGGAGATTTTTTCGGAAAGATTCACGCGGACGTAGTCGACGTGTATCAGATTGGTTCCGGTCCAGTCGTACTGCAGATCCTTGAAAAGAACGGTTTCCTTACCCGACTTCCAATCGATGTTCAGCGCGCGAACGCCCTTCGTAAGGAGATCCCAGGTAACGCCTTTGTCCGTGTGGATGCTGACGTTTCCTGCGCCTTTCTCCCCGCCGTAGATGACTCCGGGGAGTCTGCCTTCGCTCCTGAGTCTGATCGCGTCCTTTGAACCCTTGCCATTCCTGAGCTCAGCGCCCAGGGTTACGATTTCTTTTGACATTTTTCCCTCCGGACTATCAACCTTGCTGTCGTCCAGCGATGTTAACGTAATTCCTAATTGAAGAACGGCCTGCGTTATCAAACATAATGCTCACCGACTCCGAAAGATGAATTCTGCGGATCACTTCCGCAAGAATCGGAGCGACGGTGAGAACTGTCACGGGTTTCGTGAGCTTGGATTCGTCCAGCGGGATCGTATCCGTGACAACGACGTTATTGATGAGATCGGTGCCGAGAAGCTTTTCGTAGGCGTTCCCCGCGAATACCGCGTGAGTTGCGCTGATTCCGACGGTCTTCGCGCCGCGATCGCGCACGAACGCCGCCGCATTGACCATGCTTCCTCCGGTCGCGATCATATCGTCGATGAAGATGCAGTGCTTGTCCTCGACGTCGCCCACCACGTTCAGCGCTTCGGTCAGAGTCGAATTTATCCTGCGCTTCTCGATGATCGCAACGTTCCCGCCGATCTTCTCGGCGAAGCTGAACGCCATCTTCGAACTGCCCACGTCAGGCGCGACGATACAGACGTCGTCGCTCGAAAGCCCGTCAACCACCTTCTTGTCCTTGAAGTAATCCGAAATCAGACCCGCCGCGGTGAGATGATCCACCGGAATATCGAAAAAGCCCTGAATCTGCGCCGCGTGCAGATCGAGCGTCAGGACGCGGTTGACCCCGGCGGTGGTGATGATGTTCGCGACGAGTTTCGCGGTGATCGGGACTCTGCCCTCGTCCTTGCGATCCTTGCGGGCGTAGCCGTAGTACGGGAGCACCGCGGTAATCCGGTCCGCGCTCGCCCTTCTGATCGCATCGATCAGAATGAGTAGTTCCATCAGGTGCTCGTTCACGGGCGGACACGTGCTCTGGATAATGAACACGTCGGCGCCGCGGACGTCGTCGTCGATCTTCACGTTGATTTCGCCGTCGGGGAAGCGCTCGATGCGAGAGCTTCCGAACGGGATCATGAGGTTCGAACAAATATCGCGAGCGAGCTTCGGATTCGAAGACCCTGAGAAAACTTTGAGTCCTTTTCTGCTCACCACAATACCTCGCGACTTTCCATGAAGAAACTATCTTCACAGGCTTCATGGCCACGACATCTTTTAAGGAAGTTCGACTATAGATTTTATACCTTCGATTAAAATCAAAAAAAGAAAAAATCGTGGGCAGAAGTGGGAAGTGGGAAGAAAATGCAGAAAGCAGAATGCAGAAGTTCAATCTGAAATCTGAAATCAAAAATCTGCAATCAAAAATCAAACCCCGATTTCCGATGCGACGACTGCCCTAAGCCTGTCGATGTGCGCGCGGGCGAGTTTTTCGTCCTTCGCCTCGATCATTATTCGCGCCTTGCTTTCCGTGCCCGAATATCTGAGCAACACCCTTCCAATGCCGTCGAGAGCTTTCTGCGTATCGAGATAGCTCGACCAGATTTTCGCGTTCTCCTCGAACGGCGGCTTCTCCGCGACCTTCACGTTCTCCGCGTACTGCGGAAGCACTTTCATACCCTTGCAAAGCCCTGAAAGACTCATGCCCGTCTCCGCCATGATTTCGATCAGATTGACCGCGGCGTTGAGGCCGTCGCCGGTGAGCTGGAATCCGTCGTGAATAATTATGTGCCCGCTCTGCTCGCCGCCGAGGGTGAAGCCGGACTTTTCCATCTCCCTTGAGACGTAGCGATCGCCGACACTCGTGCGTACAAGCTTGATCCCGTTCTTCGCAAGCAGCATTTCGAGGCCCATGTTCGAAAGAATCGTCGCGACTATCGTGTCGTCCTTCAGTCTGCCTTTCGACTTCAGATGAAGACCCGCGATCGCGAGAAAGTAATCGCCGCTGCGCTCTTTACCTTTCTCGTCGACGAAAATGCAGCGGTCGCCGTCGCCGTCGAGCGCGACCCCGAGGTCGGCCTTCTCCTTCTTCACCGCGCGGATCAGCGACGCGGTGTCCGTCGCGCCGCAATGGTCGTTTATGTTCCTCCCGTCCGGCGAACCGTGGATCATCGCCAGATTCGCGGCTCCGAGTATCTTGCGCGAAAGCTCTGCGCCGCCGCCGTTCGCAGCATCGACGACGATCTTGAGCGGACGTTTCTTCAGCGCCTTCCGCGCGCGGCTGGACAGAATCCTGATGTACTCCTTCAGCGAATCCCAGCTTTCGAGGGTTCTTCCGAGCCTGTCGTGGGTCAGACGGTCGGAATTGAATTCCTTCTTGCGGATGAGCTTCTCGATCTCGCGTTCTCGCGCGTCGCTGATCTTCCTGCCGTCGTGCCCGAAAATCTTGACGCCGTTGTCCTCGAACGGATTGTGGCTCGCGCTGACCATGACCGCCGCGTCGAAAGGATTCGTCATCACCGCGTACGAAAGCGCCGGCGTCGTGCAGAGCGCAAGATGGGTTACGTCTACGCCCTCGCCCATAAGACCTGCCGTCAGCGCGGCTTCGAGCATCCAGCCCGAAAATCGTGAATCCCGGCCGATCAGCACCCGCGGCTTGTCGTTTCCGTTCCTGCCTGACCCGCCTTCGATACCGTGGTCCAGTCGAAGCAGGTAGCCGAGCGCTTCGCCGATCAGAACCATATTCATCGGCGTGAGAAGGTCTTTGTTTGCGAGTCCGCGAATTCCGTCGGTTCCGAAAATTGCCATGTAGCGTCCTTCATGGATCTGTCAAGAATGGAAGAGTATCCGAATAATTAGGAATTACGAATAAAGAGTATCCGACCGATCATACGGATAACAAGCTGACAACCGACTACTGACTACTATTCCTAATTTCTAATTCCTAATTCGTAATTGGTAATTGGTAATTGTTTTCGCTTGTGATATTTCATACGAATTATTAAATAGTGTCTCAGCGGACGACAGATTATCATCCCCGGCGGAGATACCGTGCGAATCCTCATAGCCGACGACGATCCCGACCACCGGACACTGCTGCGCAGGATAATCAAGCGCCTCGGCGATCACGAAATCATCGAAGCGGAATCCGGGTCGGATACGTTTCTGAAGGCGAATCTCGACGAGCCGGATTTGATCCTGCTCGACTGGATGATGCCGTTTCAGGACGGAGTGAGCATTCTGCGCGACCTCCGCGAAAACGGCGTCGAAACGCCGGTAATTATGGTCACCGCGAAAGCCGACGCGCAGAGCCAGCAGATCGCGATCGAGGCCGGTGCCGCCGACGTCGTGACGAAGCCGTTCACGATAAATCAGATGCGCGACCTGCTGTTGCAGTACATCACGGATGACAGTACGAATAATTCGTAGACGGCACGAATTAAATGTAATATCATCGATCTGCTAAGCGTTAAACATATCCGGGGGCGGCGTGTCGTTCCGCTTCAACTTTGCTTTCAGCCACGGACAAACGTAATGATCGAGGGACAGTCGTCCCGCGCCCGTGAACATCAGTCCGAGAAAAACGAAGAAGAAGATCAGCGCGGGTTCCTTGCTCGCCCAGGATTTCGACTCTCCAGCGAAGAAAGCCATCGCTGCTGAAGTCATGTCCCACGGATCGTTCGCGTGTGCGACGAACGCCGCAACGCCCATCGAGAACACCACCGGAAACGCGAAAAGCCTTGTCCCGAGGCCGATCATCACCAGAATCGAGCAAGCGAACTCCGCGAATGTGACGAGAACGAGGCTCAGCCACGGTCCGAGACCTATCGGATCGCCCATCATCTCGAGCTGCCCCTCTCTGAGCATATCGAGTTTCTGCATGCCGTGGGTGAGCATGTACCCACCGACGCCGAGACGGATTATCAGAAGTCCGATGGAACTGAAAAGCGACGAGCGATCTGAATTCATAAGTGGCCCTTTTCCGATGCATAGTTCTTTCTACCTATGCCGACGAGTTTGCACAGTCTGCCGTCAATTCCAAGCAGATTGTCGAGCGAGAATCTTCCCGCGCCGGTGAAGATCAGCGCGAAGTACACGATCGCGAACATTAGCGACGGCTCCCGTTTCGACCACGGATCGTCCCCGTGCGCTACGAACGCCGCGACGCACATTCCGAAGACTATCGGGAACGCGAACAAACGCGCGCCGATGCCGAGCGCAACGAAAATCGTGCAGAAGAACTCCGCGAACATGATCAGAAACAGACTGAGGCCCGTCCCGAGGCCGATCGGATCGCCGAACTGGTCGAACTCGCCCGCAAGAACTTTCTGGAACTTCGGATAGCCGTGAGTGAGCAGCCACGCGCCCGCGCCGAGACGGAGCGCAAGAAGGCCGATCGACGACGGGATGTTTGTGCGGGTGGATTCCATGGATGAGCCTCGAAAAACGTTCACGAGTGAGTGGGTCTAAAAAAGTCCGCGGGCATCGTACCACGCCTTCCGGAAAGTTTCAGCGATCGCTGGCAAATCTAAGAAACTATCGTAGGCAAGCGACATCGATAATTCGGAGCCGTCAAACGAGACGTTTGACATCTTTTGCGGACGATGACGTCCGCGGTCCCAGACACCTGCGTCACGACGGAGGAAGTCTCGTAAACGCGAGAAACTTCTCGCCGCGGTCGTTCGCGAGGAGTTCGGAATCGACGCCGAAAACTTCGCGCACAAGCTCGCGGTCCATCATCTCTGAAGGCGGTCCGGACTTCACCACCCTGCCGCGGTTCATAAGCACGATTTCGTCCGCGTAGCGATACGCCATCCCGAGATCGTGTCCGGAAACGATGATGCACTTGCCGAGGGCAAGTAGCGAGCGTAGCAGCTCGAACACGCCCAGACAGTGGGCGACGTCGAGGTTCGCCGTCGGCTCGTCGAGCATGATTATCTCTGCGTTCCCCGCGAGGCATCTTGCGAGCAGGACGCGTTGCTTCTCGCCGCCGGAGAGGGTCGTAGTCTGTCTTTCGCGGAGTCCGAGTACGTCAACCTTCTGCATCGCGTCCTCGATTTCGGTTCCCGCGCCGATTCGCTCGCGACCGAAAATGTCCGTATACACGTAGCGCCCCATTGCGACGATTTCCTCCACGGTGAACTCGTAATCGAGCGCGTAGGACTGCGGCACGTACGAAATGTTCTTCGCGATGTTCCTGCGGCTGCGGCTTATTATGCTCTCCCCCCGTAGATGGACTTCGCCCGCGCTTTGCTTCCAGAGTCCTGCGAGCATTCGAAAAAGCGTGCTCTTGCCCGCACCGTTCGGTCCGGCGACGAAGTAAAGCTTTCCGAGGTCGAAAATGAGGTTCACTCCGGAAATTATAGTCACGCCGTCCCGCACGACGGCTGCGTCTTTGGTTTTCAGCACACTCACGAAAGATTCGATCTCCATAAGGAACGCGGATTCAGTACAGGATAGTAGACGGACGACGGTCCGATCCGAAATCCGAAATCCGAAAATCCGGAGTCTGCGCCAGCTCCAGATCGATTTTTTCAGTGTATTCGGTGGGTTTCGCGGTTAAAGTTTTGGTAGTCGTTCACGGGGTGTGCCCGGGAGTGCAGGCGTCTCGCCTGCGCAATTTCTGCCGCGGCTTCTGAAATTGTGATCGATGCGCTTACTTATCAATCTGGCGAGGACGCCAGATTGATTTTGCGGACGAGGACGTCCGCGTTCCAACCCTGTGAGCGGTTAAAGTTTCTCAAGCGGTTTTGTGGTTTGAAATATGGACGATTTCCTCAGCAGACAGCGCCTTCTCGTCATCTCGCCCCACGCGGACGACGAAACCCTCTTCTCCGGCGGACTTATGTCGAAGATCAAAAGCCTGGGCGGCGAGGTTTTCGTGATCTGTTTTTCCGTCGGCAATCTCGACCATTTCGACGACAAAGACGGCCATATCGTCGAGCGAAACGTAAGGCAGTACGAACTCGGCAAAGCGATGGAAGTCCTCGGAGTCGACGACCACGAAATTCTTTTCATCTCCGACGAAAAGCATCTCCGGATGGACGCGATCCCGCGCCGGGACCTCGTGAACCTGCTCGAGCGCGAGGCACGGCTCGCCACCGAGAAAATCAGGCCGACAATGATGGTGCTGCCCGCGCCGAGCTTCAACCAGGACCATGAGGCGATCTACCACGCGGGGATAACGTGCACGCGCCCGCACCTCGCGACGCTGAAGAGCTTTCAGAACGTGGTGCTCATCGCGGATATGCCGCAGCTCGCGTGGGGACGAGTCGGGTTCCAGCCGAACGTGTACGTCGATATCTCGGGAGAGCACCTGAAGCGAAAGCTCGACGCGTACCGCTGCCACAAAAGCCAGGTCCGCCCCGACCCGCACCAGGGAAGCGTCGAAACGGTCGAGCTGCTCGCGAAAATGCGCGGACGTGAGGTCAGCCTCGAAGCCGCGGAGGCGTACGAAGCGCTACGGTTCCTGATGTGAACTTTGGAGTCTAAAATAAATAAATCATACATCTCGCATCTCATCTTCACACCATCTTCATTTCGCACTCGATCACCAAATCCTCATCGGAACTATAGCTACGACTCCGGTTTGGCTTCCTCGTGCAAAACGAACCTGGCGCAAATCTGAGCGCGATTTTGTATGATTTATTTA
>JANLHZ010000084.1 GCA_024653775.1 Planctomycetota bacterium
TTTTAAAACTATTTTTGGGGATGAACTGAGATCGAGACGATTTGAAAATCAGGGTGTGGAGACTTTTTTGAAAGTGTCCGCTTTAAATCGAATGACAGAACTCGGCATGCCGGCAAGCTACGCAGCGGCAGGCTGAAGAGTGAAAATTTAAGCGGCAGCTTTCTATGCGATGGTTCAGGATGCGCTCCGTTTTCGCGTTTCGCTTCTGCTGGCACCGGATCGGCCATTGGTTTCACTCTAAATTTTGGTTTCCATTCTCGTGGATAACTGTGACCTCCACTGGTCTCAGAAATTGGTGCCCTTGTCGAGAGTGCGGTAGCCGATGGCTTCGGAAAGGTGATCGATTTCGATTTTCTGCGACCCGCCGAGGTCTGCGATCGTGCGCGCGATCCTCCTTATCCTTGTGTACGCCCGCGCGCTGAGGCTGAACTGGCGCATCGCGACTTCCAGAAGCTGCTCGCACTGCGCGTTCAGCGGCGCGTATTCCGACACCTGCTTTTCCGAAAGCTGAGCGTTGCAGTAGACTCCTCTTTCGTGCTTGAGGCGCTCGGACTGAATGTCCCGCGCGTTCGCCACGCGCTTTCTGATGGTGAACGAATCCTCCGCTTCCTCGCGAACCGTGAGCTTCTTGTAGTCCACGGGCGGAACGTCGAGGTGGATGTCGATCCTATCGAGCAGCGGCCCCGAAATCTTTCCGAGGTACTGGCGAATCTGCTGCTGAGTACACTCGCAGGATTTCGTCGGATGGGTCAGAAATCCGCAGGGGCACGGGTTCATCGCGCAGACTAGCATCAGCTTCGACGGAAACAATACCGACCCCGCCGCACGGGAGATCGTGACGCTTCCGTCCTCGATCGGCTGGCGGAGCATTTCGAGAGTCGCGCGGCTGAATTCTGTCAGCTCGTCCAAGAACAGCACTCCGTTGTGGGCGAGGCTGACCTCCCCCGGACGCGGATTCGAGCCGCCGCCGATCAGTCCGGGCGCGCTGACGCTGTGGTGCGGCGCCCGAAACGGACGATGCACGAGAAGCGTGTCCATCCCGTGTTTAGTCCCTGCAACGCTGTGGACCTTCGTTGTTTCGAGCGCTTCGTCGAGCGTTAGCTTCGGAAGGATCGACGGAAGCCTCCGCGCGAGCATGGTCTTCCCCGACCCAGGCGGGCCGAGCATTATGACGTTGTGGCCCCCCGCCGCAGCGATGGTTAGCGCGCGCTTGACGCTCTCCTGGCCCTTGACGTCCTTGAAATCGAGCCGCTCTTCGTCCGGTCTCGAGAACAGCTCATCGACGTCGGTCTTGTACGGGGTGAGCGGTCCCGTGCCGTTCAGGAAGTGGACGACGTCCGCGAGGTAGTTGACGCCGTAGACCGCGATCCCAGGGACGACTCCGGCCTGCTCGACGTTCTCCTCTGGGACGAATACGCCCTTGAAACCCTCTTTCTTCAGACACTCGACGATAGACAGGATGCCCTTCACGGGCCGGACCCTGCCGTCCAGCGCGAGTTCGCCGACGAAACCGAATTTCGACGCGTTCTGAGCGGGAATGACCTCTTCCGCCACGAGAATTCCGATCGCGATCGGGAGATCGAAGTCCGCGCCTTCCTTTTTGGTGTTCGCGGGCGCGAGGTTTATGGTGATCCGCTTCTCCTCCGGAAACGAAACTCCGGAATTCTGGATCGCGCTGCGAATCCTGTCCCGGCTTTCCTTCACCGAAGTTCCGGGCAATCCCACCATCAGGATCGCGGGGAATCCGTGAACGAAGTCTATTTCGACCTCGACCTTGTATCCGCTGACGCCTTCGATTGCCGCCGTGTGTACGCTTGCAAGCATTTATTTTCCACCACGCCCTTTTTATGAATTTCGACTAACGCCCTCTCCTCGTAACGTATCTGATCGCAAGACCGCGGTATCCCTCCGACACCGAGCTTGACCTCCGCTTGCCCCATATTCCGTATGCCGGCTCGATTATTTCGTTGTCCTTCATCGTCGTGACGTGAATCCGTTCGATGTTTATCACCGCGTCCCCGCCCCTCGCGACGCATTCCGCGCGCAGCTCCTCTATTGTCGGAGCCTGGACGAACCCGAGGATTTCCTGCCTGAACCTCTGGTCCGGATTTCCTTCCGAGATCGTTATTTCAAGAGGAAAAGTCGCGTAGTCCCCCACTTCCGCGGACGCACAGCTTTGCAGCGAAAGCACTGCGAGAGACAAAAATATGGTAGCGAGCAGTTTCAACCTGATTTTACCGGAACTTGCCATAAGTCACTGGTGGGATTGGACATCGAGATAACTTATACGTCTCGCGCAGAAAAGCAAACAGATAAATTCTGGTAATTCGAAAACCGAAAAACACTTTTGGTTGCGAATCCGCCCCAGATCCTTTTATCATTCCAGACGTTCCAAATTAGAATCTTTCAATCAATCACCCTCAAGCGGAGGACCAGGGATGGCGCTTTCAGAAAGACAATCCAAAGTTCGAGAAGAATTGAACCCGAGACTGCGCGAAGCGCGGAAACACGCCCTCGAAGCAATCAAGCCGCATGTGCATGAGAACGACCTGCAGGAAGCGCTCTTCAGTCTGCTGTCGACGAACTTCCAGACCCTCCCAGGTCTTTGGAGGAATCTGAAAGAGCATTATCCGGCTCTCGAATTCGTTCTCCACGCTGAAGCGGTGGCGGAACACGGCGGCGAAGGTTCCGGCCACAAGAGTATTTTCCATTCCCTCGCGACGAAACTCGCCGGGCTGAAGCGCCGCATCGAAAGCGAAGGCGCGGATAAGATAGAAAAGGCGGACCTGCACATTCACGACGCGACCATCGACGGATTCCACTTCCATGGCGAGAACATCACACTCTGGCGCATCGAGTCAGGTGAGGGCTGCTGATTGACGGCTGAAGAGTTTCAGGATTTCGATCACAGGTCGTCATTCGAAATTCAGAAGTATCCCCCGAGGCTCCCCCACTCCCCTCGGTTCCCTGGGGGGCGGGGAAACGGGGAAAACCGCTGCTCACGGTAGTTGCTAAGCTGCGAACTCGAGGTTGTAGCTCTGGAAACTCCAGATGCCTTCCATCTTCGCGTCTAGTTCATCAGACTCCAGCCCGCCGAGGAGGAAAAGATTGCCGCGAATCTCGTCGTGGACGACGGTATGCCCCCACCTTCGCGGAAGCGCGTCCTCGCCGACCGATGGCACCGGCGACCATTTCATAGTGTCGAGGTCGAAACACCACGCGTCGTTCTGCGTCGGAGAAACCTGCTTCGATTTCTTTTTCGCGTCCGCCGCCGCGAGTCCGCCGTGCAAGAAGATCATGTTCTTGGACGCGACGAAAACCATCGCGGCGCCGTGCCTCGGGCTAGGCGCGAGTCCGGACGCGCAGACCGCGTGCCAGCGATTGCCGACGATGTCGTAATACCACATTGCGCGATCGAACTCGCCACCCATCCTGCCGCCCCAGATGTAAATCCTTCGAAGCTCCGGATCGTACGCGGATGCGTGGTTGCTTCTCGCTGACGGCGGCGCTCCGATCCCCTGAACCTTGCGCCAGCGGAGCTTTTCGAGATCGAGGCTCCATAGATCGTTTCGCGGGCCGAAGCCGGGCTGGCCGAGACTATTCTTGCCTGTGTCTCCGCCGAAGACGAACGCCTCGCGTCCCTGGGAATCGCAGGTCATC
The DNA here is from genome assembly GCA_024653775.1 of Planctomycetota bacterium. Taxonomy (GTDB): domain Bacteria; phylum Planctomycetota; class UBA8742; order JACQVU01; family JANLHZ01; genus JANLHZ01. The sequence continues at coordinate 3,661 of JANLHZ010000084.1, forward strand.
GAACAGCCGCTGCGCCCAGGAGGCCCCGAAAGCGCGTCGACGCGCACCGGATACCATGCGCAGCCCTCCTCGTGGTCGGGGGGATAGTAGACCCAGAGGTCGCGCTCGGGTTTCACGTTCGGGACGCGGTTCTCGTCGAGCAGTCTTCCGCCGAAGAGGAACGCGCGGTGTCCCTTCGTGTCCCACGAAAGCGCCGGGCGGTATCGCGGCTGCGGAAGGCGCACGAGTGAAAGACGATCGCGCCAGGTTCCGCTTTCGAGGCAGAGCGCGGGCATTTTGTCGGGGAAGCTCGTTGCGAGGCAGATCACTTCGCGACGTTTCGGGTCGACCACCGCGCCGTGGTGCGCAAAGGGCGCTTCCGAGTGCTCGAGCGGAGTCACGCGCAGCGCCTGGCGAGGCTTCTTCGAACCGAAGATGAATGATAAAAGTCCCATATAAATTCTCGGGATGGCGGGAATGATGAGGATTCGTAGCGGCCCGCAGGGGGAGGATAGCGAACCATCGAGCTTATCGACCTCTCCCCAAAATTTCTTAACAAAATTCGTGAAGTTCGAACTCGTTCAGGCCGGTCGATGCAAATTTTAGATTTCGATCTGAACAAACTCTGTTGTCGTCCGTCTCAATTGTTGCCGCCACCGCATTCTATGAAATGTCGAAATGAAAACTTCTATCTGCCCGGCTTTAGCATTGTTCGCAATCTACTTCATGACTGCCTGCTCGGACGGAGGGGTCTGGACCAGCGAGGATCCCTGGCACGAGCCGCCGCCTCCGGGGCTTGCGCTTGGAACCGCCGCCGATTCGTCGAGAATTCACGTCGTATCCGAAGAGTTTCGAGATAAAGCGGAGAAGATGCTGGCGGACACGTGGATCGAAGAACTCGAATGGGAAAAAGTCACTGAGTGGCTCGAAAGTAAACCCGCTGAGTTCGAAAATCTGACGCCGTTTCTGGTCCGCGCGGTCTACCTCAGCGAACACGGCGCGTTCAGTCTGTACGAGAACGAAAAGTCCATTGTAATAATCTCGGAATGCATGGGCACAAGGGCGTTGCCGATGAAACGAATTCCTCTCGTTGTTTTTCTTGCATCGAAACCGGAACGAGTCTACACGACCTGCTCGATGACGGAGTAGCGCGAAATTATGCGCTGTCGGAAACCGTCTCCCCTGAAATGGACTTTCTATCTTTAAGACATTCGTAAATCCGATTCAGCGTCTTCGCGTGCTTCCTCCAGTCGGCGCGGGTTCGCGCGGTTTCGATCGCGTCGGCGCGCATTTTTTCGCGAAGCTCGCTGTTCTCAAGCAGCGTGCGGATCCGCGCGGCCATCGTCCCCGCGTCCGACTTCGGAACCACGAATCCGTTGACTTCGTCCGTCACCCACTCCATTATCGCGGGGACGTCGCATACGACCGCCGGGCATCCGCAAGCTAGTGCTTCGAGCAGGCTGCACGACGAGCCGTCGCTGAGCGCCGGGCTGACGTAGACGTCGCCTCGCGCGAGGTACGCGGGAAGCACGTCGTTCGCGACCCTTCCAAGGAAATGCAACTTCGTTCCGAGGAATCCGGCCTCGCCCGCCTGATATTTCAGCGCGTCCGTCAGCGAGCCGCCGCCGAAGAAGAGCGCCTTGAAATTCGCGCCTTCCCGGTGCAGCGATATGAGCGCATCTATCAGCGTTCCGAGATCGTACACAGGCTCGTGGGACCGCGTGACGATTATCGTCCTTCCCGGCTCGAAAAGCGAATCGCCCAGCTCCGCCGAGGCGTCAGGGCTGAACTTCGCGAGATCGATCCCGTAGGGGAAATGCACGATCTCGTTTGGCGGATAGCGCGGAACGAGGCTCAGGATTTTCTTCTTCGACGCCTCTGCGTCGCACAGGATCGCGTCGGCGCTACGAATCGCTTTCAGCGCGAAGTAGCGGTCACGAGGGTGCCCGTCCGGGGCGAGCAGAATGTCGCTCCCCCACGTCATCTGGAGGTACGGATGAAACTCCTGGCACGCGCTGACGTAACCCTCGGTTTGCAGCCAGCCGCCGTGAAGGAGGTCCGGTCTGTGCTTTTCGATCATCGCTTCGAGGAACAGCACGGCGCGATCGACGTCGCGTTTGAAGCCGAGCATCCTTTTCAGTCGCCCGGGCTTCGCGCTCGAAATCTCCGGCGCGTGCCCCGGAAAATACTGCAATCGCTCGTGCTCGATCGTAAGCCGTGGAATCGCGCTTATCATCTCCGGGATCTCGCCGCGGTTGTAGAAAGTCACGAGAACGACGTCATGTCCCGCGTCCGAAATCGCGCGTAGGATTCGTTCGTCCTGCCAGTTCAGCATGCTCGACGCGTAGCAGATTTTCATGTGGCAGATTTAACCAAAAACGTGCGTGGATTTTTGATTTTTAATTTTTGATTTTTGAAGAGGGAAACGATTTGCGTTGTGATGTGGTTGTTTTTCTTCATATAAAATCTGATCGCGGTATCGGGTTCCGCGTCCGCGAAGTGACATTCTGCGACTACTCCAAATGACGAAACAAACTCAAAAAAATGATCGCACACCCGGCTTCGCAGCGTTCATCGACGTTTGGGATTCCACTTACGTGTGGAATCAAAGCTCGTCGATAGCAGAAGAAATAATCCGCGCGCTCAAGGAACAGGTATTCTCGCTTCTTGAAAAAACCGGAGGAAAGTTCGGAAACTTCACAGGCGACGGATTCCTGCTGATTTTCGACTCCGCTGAAGGTTCGATCCAGTTCCTCGCAAGGACAATCCTCGATTGGGAAAAGAAGCGACAAGAGTTTCGAAAAAAACTCGCTATCTGGCCAAGCGATCTTAGTCTTGCGCTCAGAACCGGCGTCGCTTTTGGAAACTATAAGGAAATCGGTGGCTGGGATTTCCCGGCTTTCATCGGCTCCACCCTGGCGATGGCGCAGAGATGCGAGTCCTTCGGAAAAGAGCATTTCGGAGAAGAAGATAAGCTTGCAAGCGATCTTGACGTACTGCTCCGAATTTTCATCCATCAGAATGTATATCAGTTTGTCGATCCGAGGATGGATTATCATTTCAAGCAATTCGACGCAACTCTCAAGGGTTTCGACCATGTTTCCGACGGCAATATTACATCCACCAACGATCATGTGTGGGCGGTGTGGCCCAAGAAAATTCCGGTGCAGGCGGTTTCAGATACGAAACCGGATGAAGCGGCAATTCAAAGACTACAGAAGTTCGCGGAAGCTCAACGTAAATTTGATCTCGCGCTCAGTCTTCAAAAGGCGGCGAAGGGTAAACGCGGAGGCGAGCAGAAACCGCTTCTCGAACAGGCCATACAGTCATACCGGGAAGCGCTGAAGGTCTACACCCTCATAGATTCCCCCGCGTACTACGCGACGACCCAGAACAATCTCGGCAACGCGCTTTCGAATCAGGCAAACCTTCTCGCGGGGGGGGCGCGCGCGCGGAGGTTGGACGAAGCCGTCACCGCGTACGGCGAAGCGCTGAAGGTGCGTACCCTCGCAGATTCCCCCGCGGACTACGCGATGACCCAGAACAATCTCGGCACCGCGCTCTGGGATCAGGCCGGACTCCTTTCCGGGGACTTGCGTGCGCGGAAACTCGAGGAAGCCGTGAGCGCGTACCGGGAGGCCTTGAAGGTG
>JANLHZ010000098.1 GCA_024653775.1 Planctomycetota bacterium
TTCGAACTGGCAGGTGCGTGAGGACGTTGCGAAAGCGCTTGGAGAGCTTGGACGTGACGCGCTTACCGCGCTTGATGCGCTTCAAAAAATGTCCACGACGTTCGAACGCTGCCCGTCGGTCCGCACCGCGGCCATGGAATCGGCGGAAAAAATCGAACCGCATTAGAGGCCCAAAAGGAAAGCATTCCATTATGGAGCATGCGCCTTGTCGCTTTTCTTTTGCGGCGCAGTTTCGCGAAGCACGGGGTGAATGTCCGCGGCCTCGGTTTTGGCGGGCACGTCGATGTATCGTTCGATATCTACGTAGCGCCCTGGCGCCGCGCAGGACGAGATACAAATCGCGCCGAGTGCGAGCAGGAACAGATTTACAATAATGCGTCTGAAAAACATTTCCCTTACCCTGCGCATCGCGCCACCCTCTCCCCGGAGGGGGAGGATTATGCGGACGGGGACGTCCGCGGTCCCGAAAAAAAAAGGGCGGGTGTTATCCCGCCCTTCTCGTTGAGTGTCACAAACTTCAGAGCTATCAGGACAGGGCTTTCCAGTATTCGTCGGGCATATCGTGCGCGAGTTTCAGCGCGCCGTTGCAGCCGGCGAACATCGGTTCCTCGACGATTGTCACCTTGCCGCCGCCAAGCTCTTCGAGCGCGTCTTCGAGCGCGTCGTCGAGACCGACGATCTGGCTTCCGCCGCCGGCGAGAAGGACATTGCCCCGGAGCTGCTGCTGGAACTCCGGATCGTACGACGCGATCAGTCTGCGAATGCCTTCCTTCATCGGCTCGACGATGGAAAGGCACGCGTCCTTGATCTGTCCGCTGACCTCGAAGGAAGTCGGACGACCTTCGACCGGGAACTTCACGCTGATCGGACTGTTGACGCGACCGATGAATCCGAAGCGCTCCTTGATGTCTTTCGCCATCTGGACGGTGAGCGACGCGCCTTCGCAGCTCTTCTTCAGGTTCTCGAAGAGCTTTCGATCGACGTAATCGCCGGCGAAGGTGTTCGTGAGCTGATCGTCCGGATCGGGCATCACGCCGTGCATGCGGCAGAGGTCGGTCGTACCGGCGCCTATGTCGATGACGAGCGCTCCGGTGAGCTGGTCGAGACCGTACGCGACGCTGAAAGGTTCGGACGCGATCATAACCGCGTCGACGACTTCACGGGCTGCGTCGATGATCGCCTGCTTGTTGTGGATGCTCGCCTGGGCGGGCGCGCCGATGACGGCGTACACAAGCTCGTCTGGACGGGGCTTCGCGAGGCTTACCACATGCTTCACGAGGTCGCGGGCGGCCTTCGCGTAGATCTTGGGGTCTTCCTTCGTGTCGCGGTTGTCGGCTTCGCTTCCGCGAATGACGCCGTGCTCGAGGGGACGGTAGAAGTTGCAGGAAAGACGGTGCGCGCGGGCTTCGGAGCCGAAGAGCACGTCCTTCTTGATGAGCTTGAACGCGACCGGGTCTTTCGGATACCCGACGCAGCTCTCGACGGTCGCGCGAACGCCGTTCGATGCGGCGATGCTCGACCGGGAAGTTCCGAGGTCGATGCCGACGTAAAGGACTCCTTTGTCCTTCCTCAGTTGAGCGGCGGTCTTTTGCTGCGCCTCTCTGACAGCGGGTCTTGCGTGATTGGGTTGGGTGGGGCCTTGCGCCTGAGCCATAGAATTACCTCCAGCGAAAAGAAAGGTGGGACTAGTTGAAGAATTTCGAGGAATGCGTTCGGGACTGTAAAGTCCATTTCGTAGACTGCGCATCATGTCTCATGATGCGCAGTGTCTATTTCAGCATTTTCGGCCCGGAACTGAAGGGATTTTTGAAAAAAAATAATTGCGAAACGATGCTTCGCGTCCACGCGTACAACTACCTGTGAACTACGCGGCACTTCCGCCATCGTCCGTGTTTTCACGGTCAAGATGACCGTGCCACATTTAATTCGTGCCGTCTACGAATTATTTGTAACATCAACTGATCACTTCGTCTTTGCGGGTCTTCCGCGCTTTCCGGGGAACAGATTCTGCCCGAACTGCGCGCCGAGTTCCTTAAGATACTCGTCGTCGCCGATGGGGCGGTTGGCGAAGATGTCTCGTCTGTAAGTCTTCAGCGCTTTTTCCTCGTCCGCCTTCTTCAGATATTTCTTCCAGTCCGAGGCGGCCTTTCCGAAACTCGAAATCTCTTGAATGAGTGGGTCTTCCTTTCTGGCGCCGACATGGAAAGCCGCGCTCGACCAAGGGTACTCCCAGGAATTCTGAACGATTCCCGCACGCACCGGGTTCCGCTCTACGTACTTGATCGCCTCGTACAGGTGCGGATTGTCGAGCGCGCAGGAATAGAACCGCCCCTGCCAGACGTGACCGTTCCAGCCGTTCTTGCGGTTGAGCTTCCAAGCGTAACTCCGATGCGCCTCGCCGAAGCAGCCGGAAAACGCGGTCTTGTCCTCTGGGATCGCGATGAAGTGAACGTGATTGCTCATTAGGCACCACGCGATGAATTCGACACCGTTGAGCCTTGCAAACTTCTTCATGAGCGAGAGATAGATTTCGCGGTCGACGTCTTCGAAAAACACGTCCTGCCGCCGAATCCCGCGCTGAACGACGTGGTGGGGAATATCTGGAAGAATGATTCTTGCGGCTCTCGACATTGTTGCACCTGCGTAATTGGTTTTCTAAAAATATTACACTAAATTCGTAGACGGCACGAATTTAGTGTATGGCAAAGTTATGGAGATCATTATCGTACAGATAATTCGTAGACGGCACGAATAAAAAGCAATAAAAAAGCGGCGGATCGATTCCGCCGCTTTCGATATGGATGAAACGAGACGACGATCAGAATTCCTGACCGTCTTCGTCCGGAGCCGCAGGCGCGGGAAGGCTGGATTCGTCGCCTTCAGAAACTTCGAGGCCGAACTGACCTGCGGCGACGCCTGAGCCGCGGACGATCACAAAATATTCGCCCGCGCCGAGGTTGATTTCGATTCTCGAAATCTGATTTTCGCCGGGGATGACGTCGTCGTGTTCCGCGAGGAGTCTTCCTTCCGCGGAATAGATTTCGACGAGAGTGTCGGTGCGGCCGGTGGTCTGGAACACCAGCGGATTCGAACTTCCCTCCAGGGTCAGACGGTAAACGATTTCGCCTCCGCGGGTGAAGGAGCCGCTTACGGTGTCGCCACTGCTGAGGTCGTCCTTCGCGAGACCGTCCAGATCGTCGCGAATCTCGATTTCGTAGTGTAGGGAAGTGGCTCCCGCCTCGCCGTCAAATCCTTCGACAACAAAGTAGTAGTCTTCCCCGGCGCGCCCGAGCGCCGCGATGCGGGAGTTGGTATCGCCGCGCGCGACGTCGTCGTTCTCGGCTACCTGCCGGCCGTTCGAATCGTACAGGCTGAGGACGGTGTCCAGAGAGCCGCTGGTCTCGATGATCAGCCTTCCGCCTTCGAAGTCGCGGATCGCGAACACCGCTTCTTCGTTAGCATCGATCGCCAGCTCGGTGTCGGAGAGGTCGTAGTCAATTGCGACGTCGGCGAGATCGTCTCTTCTTGGGATCAGCGGGTCTACTCTGAAGTCCCTCTCCGGCGCGAGAATCTTGAGCAGCGCGTCAAGAGCGACGTGGGAGCGGTCGGTGTCCGCCGACTTCTCGACGATCACGCCTTCCGGGTCGATCAGAACCAGCGTCGGGATGAAAGTGACTTGATAAGTCTGCGCGATTTCGTTGGAGCCGTCATTCAGGAAGAGCCAGTTGTAGCGTTCCCGGTCGATCACCCCGAGCTGTTTTTCGGCTGTGTCGCCTCGCCAGTTGGTTCCAACGCTGACAAGCTGCCAGTCGTCGCGTTCTCCGAACTCCTGGAACAGCGGATTGAGCGCGCCCGCCATCACCGAGCGGCAGGGACCGCACCAGGTGGCCCAGAAGTCGAGGAGGACGTACTTGCCGCGGAGATCGCTCAGCTTGACGCTTTCTTCCTCGCGCACCATCGGGAGGGTGAAATCCGGAGCTTCATTGCCCTCGGACGCGTCGACTCTTCGCGTGGAAGTCGTGACGGCGCTGGATGTGGTCTCGGATGGCGGAGTCTCTTCGTTTGCTTCGATCGCTGAGCGAAGCGAGCGCACTGGGCCGTCGCCGTGACCGAGTTCCTTCACGACGCCTTCCTTATCGATGAACACGATGGTCGGAATGCCGCGAACTTCGTAGCTGCTCGTTATCGAGCCGTCCGGATCGTGGACGAAGGTCCAGTTATAGCCGTTCTGGTTCGCGAAATTAAGCTGCTTTTCGGCGGTGTCGTTCCTCCAGTTGGTTCCGATGCTGATAAGCTGCCAGTCCTCGCGATCTCCGATTTCTCTATGGAGCGGGCCGAGGTGATTTCTCATTGCGTTGACGCAGGGACCGCACCAGGTGGCCCAGAAGTCGAGGAGGACGTATTTGCCCTTGAAATCCGCGAGGGACACTTCCGCGTCGGTGCGGATGTCCTTAAGAGTCCAGGCGGGGGCGTCGTCGCCGGCGCCGAGCGCGAGAGCGTTAGAAGGCGCGCCTGCGTATGAAACCACGAAAGCCGCCGCGAAGGTGAGTAAAGCAATGAACCTCATAGATGAGCCTTTCGTCCAGTCGCTAAAAGATGTCGGTCAATGAAATTGTCCTAAATGATGAACTGAATCGTTCGATTTCGCCACTACTTTTGAAATATGAACGCGAGAACGTGTCTATCGTATTCCTCGCCGTACATTTTTGACTTTCCCTGCTTATCCCAGAACGCAAGAATTTCCATCGGACGGAATTCCTCTATCACTTCCTCCCGCGAGAAGAGTTTGCTTGAAATCCCGCTCACAGGGTCGGTTACGACCCGTTCTCCGGACAGCGCGCCTCCCGGAAGAAGCTGCGAATAGTAGCCGTCATCCACCGCGGCGAGGGAAATAAAAAAAAGCGCCCCCGGCGCTAGAATTCGATCCAGCTCGAGTTTGTAGCGCTCTCGTTCGAGCGGGCTGACGAGGTGTTTCGAGACGAAAATATCGATCGCTCCGTCGAAGGAGGAATCCCGCAGGAACTCGTTTCTCTGGTCGATTCGTCCCCGTCGGACGTCGAATCCCGGATTTCCCGCGGTTTCGCGGAGTTTCACAAGCGCCTCAGCCATTTCGATGGCTTTCGCGGAGCTGTCGATCCCAAGGACCGAAATTCCCTGGTCTGCGAGAAACGCCGCGTTTCGGCCCGTGCCGCAGCCGAGGTCGATGACCCGCGCGAGCGGATTTTCCGGCCTGACGAATTTTGCGTTGGCGAGGAACCACCTAAGCGTCGTCGAAGGCGATTCCCGCTTGGTGCAGGGAATTCCGCCTTTCCGGAATTCTTCGTCCCAGAGGCCCGACATATCTTTCATATTAGAATTTGACTTTGGTTTTGCCTTCTACGATTTCTACAATCGAAAGTTGTGTATCAAAAGCAGAAATTCAGAATATAGGTCGGTTATGAAAACATATCTGTTCGCCGCCACGGTATTTTTGGTGGTTGTTTTCGCAAGTTGTTCGTCATTTCGCGACAGACGGCAGTCGCTCGACGACGCCGGAAAGTTTGCGGAAACCCGCGGACCGAAGCTCCAGACAATCGCGCTTTACGAGGATCGCAGGTTGTCGGTCGAGGTTCTGCGCGGTTATCTGACGGACCCGGACCCGGTGGTACGCTCTCGCGCTGCAATCGCTATCGGTCGCTGCTCTGATAAAGAGTCGCTGAAGGATTTCGAGAGCTGCATCACCCGCGGAACCGACCTCGGGACTCTTGAAAGTTGCATCTACGCCATCGGACTGACGAGGGACTCGATGGGAAGGGGACTCGTGGGAATGTTCCTCTCCCACGGAAATCCGCGAATCCGCTCAGCGGCGACGGAAGCATACGCTCTTCTCGGCGCTGGGATGGCGCTCGAAAAGCCGGAAGAGTTGGAAACGAACGAAGCAGGCGCTTCCGTGAATTCTGAGGAGATCGACGAGGAGAAGGAGGAAGACGCGCGCCGGAACTTCGAATTCACTCTCGCTCCCTGGCGGCTTAACCTGATGGACGAGGACGAGAACGTGCGCTTCATCGCCGCGGCGAACGTGTGGCGGTTCTTCCCCGGACGGGACAAACTTCCGAAGGGTCGAAAGCCGTACGTGCCGCAGAATCTCGCGGAGGACTGGAATCTCGCCTGCGTCGATGACAGCCCGCGGGTTCGCTCGGCGGCGTGGCAGAGTCTATATCTCGCGCGGGTGGATCCGTGGGACGAAACCATCTCGCTCGCGGCAGAACTTGACGAGCCGGAATCGATGATGTTCGCGCTCGTGTGCGCCGCGCGTCTGAAGGCCGGGCAAAGCGTGGACATGCTTCTAAATACGTCTGTCAGCCGCGATTACCGCGTGAACGTGAACCTGATCGGCGCGCTCGGCGGGCTGAAAAGCGAAGCTGGTCTCGCGCGTCTGCTCGAACTGTTCCCGTACAAGGCCGAGGACGAGAACGAGCCGCTGGAGTTTCACTACAAGAAGGCGATGTGCGCTGCGCTCGCCAATTCGGCTGACCTAGCGAAGCAGAGCGTCCTCGCGCGTTACTATCTGCTGCGCTGCCTCGGGTTCAGGGAGGACGAGGCCAGGGAGATTTCAGATGGTTCGATCAGAGACGTGGGCGAGCTTGTCCGGACGTCGAAGATTCCGCGGGGAAGCGCGAACGAACGCGCGAGCGTCGTCGAGAAAGCCATAGGCGCGTACGCGGAAGTATTCGGCGCGGAAGGAATCAAGGTTGTCGGCGGACTCGCGTACGATTCCGACCCCATCGTCGCAAGCGCCGCGCTTTCCGAGATCCATCGAAAGCCGGATATGAAGAGCGTCGAACTGCTGGAGGATTTCGCTGTTATGGATCATTTCCTCGTCCGCGCGGGAGTCGCGAGTTCTTACGCCGAGATACTGAAGAAGTGCAACGCGAAACTCCATCCGGAGGAAAAGGAGGAAGGCGCGACGGATGAGAACGCCTTGGAGACCGCGGAGGATACAGCGGTTGACGACACCAACTACGATGCGCTCAGAAATGAAGTCCTCCGGAGACTGCTTCCGTTCCTTCGCGACGAGGACAAGCTCGTGAACTATCAGGCTATCGACGGACTATCGTCGGAGTGGGATTACAGAATTCTTGGCCGTCTCCGCGCGGAACTTTCCGCTCACCCCGGCTTCGAGGGAATCGACATCCGCGACTCCGCGGTGAGCGCGATTGGAGCCGTGAGCGCGAGATGCTTCAAAAACTATCTCGACCAAATTCTCTCCGCGGACCTGATGGACTCGATGCCGTTTTCGATCGAAGTCGAAGACAGCGGACAGTTCACGGAAAGCGTTCCACCCGGCGTCTTCAGACTTGCCAGGAACCAGCTTTCGTCCTTTATTCTGTATTGCTTCCACTTCGAGGGCACTGCTGACCTGGCGGAGCTGTACGGCGCGGTCCGGGCGCTCGAGCGGGCGTGCGAGGATCCATCGATAGCGGTGCGAAACTCCGCGAAGGCCGCGATCGAGAAGATCGTGAGCGCGTCGATGCCTTCAGTGGGGGAGCCGGAGGCGGGTTCCCTCGAAGCGAGGCAGAAGCAGGCGCTTGAATCCATCTCGGTTCACGTCGCGACCGACCGCGCAGACACCGGCACGCTTCCATTCGACGTCCAGAATGATCTGCTTTCCGGAAGGGTGAACGTTCTGCTGGAAACGACAAAAGGCGACATCCGCCTCGAACTCGACGCCGACGTTGCGCCGATGCACGTTACGAACTACGTGATTCTCGCCAAACGCGGCTTTTATGATAATAACGTCATCCATCGCGCGGAACCGAACTGGGTCCTTCAGTTCGGCTGCCCCCGCGGCGACGGATGGGGCGACGCAGGCTATCTCGTCCGGCACGAAGTCAATCCGCAGTATTTCGATGAGGGCATCGTCGGGCTTGCCACCTCGGGACCGGATACGGGTTCCTGCCAGCCGTTCATAATGATCCGTCCCGGATACCATCTGAACGAAGTCTTTACCGCGTTCGGCAAGGTGACCGAGGGAATGGCGGTCGTTCATCTTCTCGACAAGGGTGACGTCATCCTCCGCGTTACCGTCGAATAATTATTCGGCGTCGCTTTATGTTATTGATTCGAGTAGGTGAATTTCATTGATTTTCGATTAGCATCGGAGTGTAGTATTGTGGTGAGGTTCGCGAGCTTTCCCCGAAGCGCGCGGACCGGCGGTCGAAAGATGTCAAAAGCAGCAACAAGTTTCCGCGGACGGAGCGGTTACACCCTCGTCGAGATGATGGTGACGCTGATGATCTGCTCGATGCTCGCGCTCGCGCTGGGCGGGCTTGTTCAAGGCGCGATGGACCTCTGGAAAGGCGTCGAGGTCACGCGGGAGGTCACGGACTCCGGAATGGGCGTGATGCGCATCATCGAGGACGATCTCGGCTCGATATATTGCAGAAACACGGACGATCAGATAGGCGACAACGTGAGATTCATCGCGGATCTCGTCTATCTCGGGCCGGACGACGATCTGCGGAGGTATCCGCGGATTCGCTTCATCCGCACGCTGCCCGGAGGAGAGGAGGCGAGCCTCGCAACATTGAATGCCGGAGCGATTCCGCTTTCCAATGGCGACGCAGGCGACTACCTCCTCGGGATAAAGGACGCTGGCTGCGTTACCGACGTCCCCGATCCGATCACCGGCAAGGACCGCGAGGCGTCCACGATTCGCCCACTCGGCGGACTGATGGAAGTCTGCTACATGATGGGACCGGAGCACGAGACAACGACGCTATGGCGCGGAATTCGTTCGCCGATCTATCTTGGGACGCCAACGCCGGCGGGGGAAGCGCCTTCATTCATGGAACTCGCGCCATACGAGCCGCTCGATCCCGCGATTCCGTGGGCGAGCGTCATGTCTTCGCTTTCGTCGAACGTCATCCACTTTGGCGTGGACATCTGGGTCGACGTAGGAGGCGGTGACGGCTATTTCTCCGACCTCGTGTCCCATCCCGCGCTGAAGGACCCGTCCGGACGCGCGCTCGAATTCTGGGACTCCGCGGAAGTCATAGACGATCCGGCGCATCCGGGCGATCCCGCGTACCAGAGGCGACGAGGGTATCCGGACAAGGTTCGAATCATGGTCGTCGTCGTGCCACGAGGAATGTCGACGAGGACCACTGATCTTGGGTCGGACGTCGCCGCGGACGACGAGGAACTCGAACTCTTCGATTCGACGGGATTTCCTTCTCCTCCGCGGAACCAGCTCAAGTTCGTGAAGGTCGACGACGAGTGGATCGGGTACGGAGCGGTCGAAGGATACAATCTCACGGGGCTGGTGCGAGGCGCGCGGGGCACGATTCCCGCGGAGCACTCTGAAGGCGCCATCGTCGAGCCGGACCCGGTTCGTCCGGCGGATATCGTCGGAACGAGGCTTCTTGACGATCTTTCCGTGGACGATACTTATGACCTTCCGAACGGAATTACGTGGCCTTTCGATGAGGACGATCGCGACAGGCTGCGGAGATTGAGCGGTCCTGGACTCGATGTCGAGCGCGGCGAAGTGCTTCCGGAGGGCGGAACCGAGCACAGCGCGATCCGCGTCGGAAGCGAATGGATCTGGTACGCCTGGCGAAACGGAAGCAGCCTGTACGGACTCGTCCGCGGCTACAACGACACGATTCCGCGCAGCCATCGCGCTGGCGAGACCGTCCTTACGGGGACGCTGTTCCAGAAAGTATTTCACTTCAATACGAACGGAGTCGCCCGTTGAGAATTAACAATTAATAGTTAATAATTGGCAATTAACAATCGAGAATTAAGAATTGAGAATCAGGGTCGTTAATCTAAAATCGAATTTCAGACGCAAAGAAGGCCTGACGCTTCTCGAAGTGCTGATTGCGATGACGATATTCTCGTTCGGCATCGTCGGGGTGTTCGGGCTTCTGAGCGCCGCGGCGGGGCAGCAGCAGCTCGCGCGGGAGAAGAACGAGCGGGCGCTGCTATCGGACTCGATTTTCGCGGAGATTTCATCCAGCTTCGAGCGGTACGCCGACGCCGACGGAAACGGCTTTCCCGACATTCTCCAGGGCGCGCGGAACGTAACCGATCTCAAGGCGATCCGGATGCCCGGCATCGACGTGAAGAACAACTTCTTTGTGGTTCATTTCGAGGAGATCGTTTCGTTCCAGCAGAACCTTCAGGGGAATCCGCGTCGGGAGTTTCTGGTGACCATCGTGTTTCCGGATACGACCGTCCCGCCTTCGAGGCTCACCTCTGACGGGGACGCGGGAGTATGGCAGAGTTACTGGAACATTTTCGAAGGTGAGGTTCTTGCAGCCCGCGCGGGAGCGCAGCCGACGTTCAGCGACGTCGGAAGGCCGCTTGAATACTTCGAGCGGATCGTCCTCGTCTCCGCGCCCTAACTTCAGAGTTATCGACAAAAGTTGATTCAGTCCGAAAGTCGTGTAAAGTTGAAGTGTCGCGATCACTGCGGAGACCCCCCGATGGACATCAACGAAAAGCTTGACATAATCAGAACCAAGCTGAAGAACCTTGAATCGAGAGCCGTCAACACGAGGCTGGCGGACCTGATAGGCGTCACGCAGCCGACGATAGGAAGATGGACCGAAGGGACGCATCTTCCAGCCGCGAAGAAGCTCCAGAAGATAGACCTTCTGGTGAACACGATCAAAGCCGCGGATTCGGGTAACGTGGACGCGCAGCGAACCCTATTGAATCTTCTCTACAACCGCAAGTTCGAGTATCTCAAAATGGGAGTCGAGGGCTTCATGATAGCCGCAGGGCTGGGCTGGGCGCTCGGCGTCGACGATAAGAAAATCCCCGGACACAAGACATAAAATGCAGGTAAGAGCTTACGTTCCATCGAGATCGCGCGCTGTGATTGCGATCATCGCGATCAACATCCTGGTTTTCGTCGCTCAGGGAAGCGAAGTGCCCGGATATGACGCCGGAATGTGGGGACTCACGCTGAGTGGGGGGAACTTCAATTCCGCGAACACCGTCGAGATTTTCGGAGTCAGCTACGCGCCAGCGATAAGGGACGGCGAATACTGGAGGATTCCGACGTCGATGTTCCTGCACGGTGGGCTGTTCCACATCGGTTTCAATATGTACGCCCTCTGGATGTTCGGATCGTTCGTGGTCGATTTTCTAGGCGTGAGGACGTTTCTGCTCTGCTACTTCGGTGGCGGAATCGTTGGCGGCGCGGTGCAGATGATAGTAAGTCCGCAGGTTCCGTGTCTTGGCGCGTCGGGAGGGGTGTTCGCGGTGCTCGGTGCGTTCTTCGCGTATTTCTATGCGCGGGAGTTCGGACTCCAGAGTTTTCTTGCGAATCCGGTGGTCAAAAGCATACTGACTCAGATCGTACTTTACACCCTCTTCACGTACATGCTCGATTTCCCCATAGGACACGGCGCCCACATTGGAGGCGTTTTCGCGGGGTTCGCAATCGCGCTCGGCCTGATCGGCGCGTCCACGCGGATAAGATGGTCGCGTCAGTATCGGCGCGTCTACCTCGGCGTGACGACTCTCATTTGCTGTCTCATCGTGCTCATTCCGTGCCTTCCTGCAAGCGTCGCCGAGAAGTTCCTTCCGGACGGATACGTTTACGAGCCGGACGTAAACACGAAGATTTTCTTTGTCGCGACTCTGATCGAAGATTCGGAAAACGACGCATCCTCGGTAAGCCGCGCGATCGAAATTCTGGAAAGCGTCGAGGATAGGATTCGAGAGAGGGAAGAGGATCCGAAAATTCAGGCGATGTGGTTCATTTACCGGGCGCGCGCGGAATTCCTCAGCGGACCGATCGCCACAAGAGCCGAAAGAGCGCAGCGAATCAGAGTCGAAGGAGTCGAGCAGACTCTCTATTATCCATTACTTGCGGACCGTCTTGAAGATGCGCCGAATTCCTTCGATTTGGGCGATTTGGGAGACGAAAACTCGCTTCAGAGCTTCGCCGACAAATACGGCGCGGAGTTTCGTTGTCCATGGATGCTGATCGCGCGCAAAAGGCTCGAGGAAGAGAAGTGGAACGAAACGATCGAACTATGCGAGAAGGTCTACGAGATGGAAGATCGCCTCGATATTGCGGAGATCGACAGAATGCCGTACGCGCTTTATTACGAAGCACTCGCGAGAATCGGTCGCGCGGATAGCGAACAGGGCGACAGCGAAGATGTCATCAAGGCGCTGTTCCGGAAGTTCCTCAGAAACGCGGCGAACTTCTCCCATTCGCAAGTCGATATCGATTTAGCGCGAGGCTACTACTCGGACGGCGCGGCGTTTCTCGAAGAACAAGGTGAGCCAGCGTCGGGCGGGCAGGAATGAACGTCGTGACAATATCCTTCAGCCGGTTATCGGATGATTGACAAAGGTATTGAGTTTCCACCCTCCGCGGTGGTAAATTCGGGGTAATATTCTGACTACCCTCCCGGAAAACAGTAGTCACGCAGGAAAGGAACTAAAATGCAACGCTCAGGATTCTTTGCAGGATTCATTACCGGAGTCAGCTTCATCGCGCTTTTCATCGCAGGATACGCGCTCGGCTCGATGAAGGCGAAGGACGCGAAAGCAGACTCGGGCAGCGCGGGAGGAGTCACCGCGGTCACGGGGATGCTCACGAGCGACAACGAGGCGCTCTGGGTCGTCGACGGCGCGGGAAAGCACATCGCGGTCTACGGCTGCAACGGAAGAACTGTTTCACTGATAGGTGCGAGGAAGATCGATTACGATCTGAGCGCAGCCCATATCAACAACAGCGGTCTGACGGTCGAGGCTGTCAGAAACCTGACGCAAACAGGTGACGCCCGGGAAGAAGGGAACTGACCTTAATTCGTAGCGCAGTCGTTTCGGGTGCAAACTGGACGTGCCGGTCACTTCCGGTTCGTAGTGACGACGTAAGTCGTTCGGATGCCCTCACGGGCACACTACTAACGTAGCGCGGACGGGACATCCACACTCCCACACTACGCCTTGAGCAGCTCCCGATACAGCCGCGCGGCGTTACCGAAAAAGATCAAATCGAGTTCATCCGAAGTGAATCCGACATCGAGCAGCGCGTCCGCGAGGTTCGGGAGGTCCGCGAAAGTCCGCAGCCCTGGCAGAGTGTCTTCGAATCCGTCGAAGTCGCTGCCGATCGCGACGCGCTCGACTCCCGCGATCTCCGCGATGTGCGCGATCGTGCGGGTTACAGTCTCGATCCCCGCCCCGTCTTTGTAGTTCTTCTCCTCGCAAAGATGCCCCCAGTAGAAATCGACGCCCATCACGCCTCCTGTGTTTGCGATGCTGCGGATGTCGTCGTCGGACAGATTCCGCGCGAGGTCGATGAACCTGCGAACTCCGGTGTGAGAGCAGATCACGGGTTTCGTCACTATCTTGAGAATGTCCGCGAGAGTCCGCTTCGAAACGTGCGCGACGTCGACGATTATACCGAGTTCCTCCATCCTGCGGATGAACGTCCTTCCGACCTCCGTTAGTCCGTTATCCTCCGGAGCGAAACAGCCGGACGCGAGTTCGTTCGAATGGTTCCATGTGATCGTCACCATCCGAAGGCCGAGGCGGTGGAACGCTTCGAGCAGATCGAGGTCGCCCGCGAGCGGCGACGCCCCTTCAAGGCAGATCGCCACGCCGACGCCTTCGCTGTCCGCGATCGTGCGCTCGAAGCTTGCCGCGTTCGTCACTAGCGACAATCTGCCGTCGCTTTTGGCGCTGACTTCGTGAATCCGTCCGATGATCTTCATCGCGTGGCTGGTCGCAGCGGGTCCGCTAAGATTTTTCGGCGTCCAGACGCTCGCGGTGAGGAGCCTCACTCCGGCTGAGCGCAGATTCCGGAAACTGCCCGCGAGCGTGCACGTCGCGGAAAAAAAGTCCTCGCCGCGCTGGACGAGTTCGTAGAACGTGTCTGCGTGGCAGTCGATAGCTGGAATGGCCGCGGGAGGTTGCATCGAAGGTGCGGATCGTCATTTTAAAAAGCGCAACTGTTCACGGGGTAGATTCGCAGTCTATAGAAGAATTATGTTCGTAGTGTGCTCGTGAGAGCATATTTACAGATAGCGGTGGTTCAAAGAAACGCTTTACGGCGCCACTACAAACGCGAACTACTCCGTGAACAGTTACTAAAAAGCGCCCAGACCATTTCGGCAGCGATCAGCGCTTTCTTGAACGCTGTCTGAGGAAATGCCGCAGCGGCTCTTCGAACCCGTGGCTGGTGTCGAGTGTGAGCAGACCTTGATTCGCGTCCAAGAAGATCTTTCGCAGTTCGTTCTGATGCCGATCGAACTCGCGCTGGTATCCTTTTTTGGCGATCCGCGGGTCGACGTACACTTCGTTTCCCGTCTCCAAGTCGCGGAGAATGACGGAATCCCGAACCTGGAAGTCGATTTCCGCGGGATCGAGAATCTGGAACGCGACGACGTCGTAGCGTCTGTGCGCGAGCCTCGCGAGGCAAAGCGATAGCGAACCGAGATCCATCAGGAAGTCGCTGACGATGATGGCGAGACCACGATGGCGGAGAACGAGCCCGACGTTTTCTATCAGCGCGGGGAGCAGGCTCGCTCCTTCTGGTTTTGCGCGGACGAGTTCCGACAGCATCAGCGCGAACTGCCTTAACCCCGTGCGCGGCTTGATCGTTCTGCGGACGGTGTCGGACGCAATCATAAGCCCGCAGGGATCTCGGGACAGCGTCATCATGTACGTCAGCGCAGCCGAGAGGTAGATTGCGTACTCGTACTTCGACGGAAGCGAACTCTTCGAAGCATATCCCATGCTTCCGGAGACGTCCACTATCACCGCGGAATCGCGCTGGGTTTCAGCCTCGAACTTCTTGACGTAGAAACGATCCGTCCTCGCGAGCACTCGGAAGTCGATGCCGCGAACGTCGTCGCCGGGCGTATACTTCAGGTGCTCGCTGAACGTCGCGCTGAATCCCTGCTGCGCGCTCTGATGCAGTCCCGCGTAGAATCCTTCGACGATCATTTTCGCCTGGATGTCTAGCCTCGCGAGCTTCTTGACTGTTTCAGGCTTCAGGAATTCGAACGCGTTCATATCGAAGAAACTTATTCACACGAGTTCACAGAGGGTTCACAACTTTTCAAACTCGCGATTCGAATCAAGGAATCGAAGATTTTGTTTTGCGGTCGATAACGTCGCAAGTATCATCTGATCCAGACCGCAGAAAACGAAAGCCGTTCCGCTCGCTCGCACCTGAATTTCCCATTGACCAATGGCAAAAAAAAAGGGGACGTTTTACCGTCCCCGAGTTTGCGCGCCGTCTGGTAAGTTGGTGAAAGGAGACCATAATTGCGCGCACTTAAAGCTTGTATAGGGTACAAAAACATTTTGAAAGTACAAGCGCGTCGCCTCGGATTCGAAGAATTACTCTTTAACTACCCTTTAAAAACGCTCGTTGTAGATTAATAAGACTAAATCATCGTTTTAGCCATCAATTTATGATAGCATAACGAATAATTTATTGACGTATAGCTCGTCAATTTATAAATTGGGCCTGAACGGGTGGGAAAAAGTTTCCTGAAAAATTTTATCTGCCAGGATGACAGCACAGACATTGACTTGATAATAATCATTCGTATTCTGATCGATAGGTTAGAAAAACCCCAATTTAAACAGAAACTTGAAGGTGGAGATAACTATGGGAACACCCTTTGAACACAAGACGTTTCTCGTTCGAAAGCAATTCTGGAAGATCTTCGGCCAGACGTTCAGAATCTTCGACGAAGACCAGAAGTTGCTCTTTTACGTCAAGCAGAAGGCGTTCAAGCTGAAAGAAGACATCAGAGTCTACGCCGACGAGGGGCAGACCGATGAAGTCCTGACGATCAAAGCGCGCAGCATTCTCGATTTCGGCGCGACCTACGACGTGTTCGATCCGGTGAACGACGAAGTCGTCGGCTCTCTGCGTCGTAAAGGACTTGCATCAATCCTTCGCGACTCATGGCTCATCTTCAACGAAAAGGAAGAGGAAATCGGCACCATCCTCGAGGACAGCATGGGCATGGCGCTGCTTCGAAGGTTCCTTTCGAATCTGATTCCGCAGAGCTTTCGCATCGAGGTCCACGGAAGCGAAGCCGCGACTTTCAAGCAGCACTTCAATCCTTTCCTTTTCAAGGGAAGCCTCTTGATGCATGACCACGAAAGCGATCTCGATCCTCGCATCGCAATCGCGGCGGTGGTTCTGCTGATGGCGATCGAAGGCAGACAGCAGTAACTCGTTGCGGAGCGACAGACAAATTATCGTTCGCGAATTGCCTGTACATCGTTGATCGACGGGAGCCGGGGCGATAATTTAGCGGTATAAAGAGCGTACGTCCTCGTAGCTCAGTGGAAGAGCATCGGTTTCCTAAACCGGGGGTCGCAGGTTCGAATCCTGCCGGGGATAGATCTAAAATAAGTGGTGAGTGGAGAGAAAATGCAGAAGTCAGAATGCAGAAGTTCAATCTGAAATCTGAAATTACACAGCCCCTTATCAGGCGGCTCAGCCACGATTTCTGACAACTTATTTTCAGGAATTTCGTTTGCGAATAATTCGTATACAAAGTAATTTTGGAACAAACGCGTTTTGAGCACAATTCAACACCTTGGCTGGAGGACACCATGGGTCTACTCGACGGAAAAGTTGCAATCATTACCGGATCTGGCGGTGGCATCGGTTTCGAGCACGCGAAGGCGCTCGGGAAAGAGGGCGCGAAGATCGTCATCAACGATCTGGGCGGCACTCGCGACGGCGAAGGCGCCGGAACGAAGATGGCCGACGAGGCGGTCACAAAGCTGAAGGAACTCGGTGTCACAGCGGTTGCGAACTACGATAACGTCGCTCTCTGGGACGGCGCCGCGAATCTCATCAAGACGGGCGTCGACGCGTTCGGTCGGGTGGACATACTCGTCAATAACGCTGGAATCCTTCGCGACAAAACCCTCCACAAGATGGAAGAGCCGCAGTGGGACGCGGTGATCGCGGTGCATCTGAAGGGCACGTTCCTGTGCGGAAAGCACTTCGCAGCGAGGATTCGCGAGCAGGGCGGCGGCGGCGCGATCGTGAACACCACGTCCATCGCGGGGCTTATGGGGAACTTCGGACAGACGAACTACAGCGCCGCGAAGGCTGGCATCTACGGCATCACGATGACGTGGTCGCAGGAGCTTCGCAAGGACGGAATCCGCGCGAACGCAGTCGCGCCGATCGCGTACACGCGGATGACGAACGACCTCGGAAGCGTCCCGGAGAACTGGACGCCCGCGCACATCAGTCCGATAATTGTTTTCCTCGCGAGCGATCTCGCGGAAGCCGTCAATGGGCGCATCGTCGGGGTGCACGGAAGCGAAGTCTTCGAGTGGAAGATGGGCCGGAGCGAAGGAGTTACCAAGCCGAGCGATGGAATCTGGACGCCGGCGGAACTGAAGCAGAACTGGGAGAAGCTGCTCGTGGTCGAAAAGAAGTCCGGCGGCGGCGCCGAGGTTTCGAGCGCGGTCCTCGACGCGATCAAGCTGCTTGCGGAGACGAAGGACGAGAACCTCGCGAAGTCGATTCTTTCGGGCGCGCCCGCGGGCGCAGGCGCCAAAGCCGCGGCTCCGATGACGCCGAAGGACAAGGTCAACGCGGTGTTCCCGCTGATCGTCGAAAGCTTCCGCGCGGAGAAGGCGGCGGGCTGGAACGCGAACATCGTGTTCGAAATCGAAGGCGCGGACGCGCAGACGCTTTCCGTTTCGGACTCGAAGTGCATTCACACCGTCGGGAAAAAAGGAACTCCGACGTGTACGGTGAAGCTCAGCGCGGACACGATCCTCGGTATGATTTCCGGGACCGTCGATCCGCAGCAGGCGTTTATGAAAGGCCAGATCAAGGCCGACAACCTCAGCGATATGATGAAGTACGGAAGCGTCTTCAAGATGGACAAGTCGCTGCAGGACAAGGCGAAAGCCATAGTGGAGGGCAAAGCCGGCGGCGCTCCGGCTGCTGGCGGAGGCTCTGCCCCGATGACTCCGAAGGACAAGGTGAACGCGGTGTTCCCGCTGATCGTCGAAAGCTTCCGCGCGGAGAAAGCCGCGGGGTGGAACGCGAACATCGTGTTCGAAATCGAGGGCGCGGACGCTCAGACGCTCACCGTCGCGGACGGCAAGGTAAAGCACGCCGCCTCCAAGCAGGGCACGCCGACGTGCACGGTGAAGCTCAGCGCGGATACGATCCTCGGGATGATCTCGGGCACTGTCGATCCGCAGCAGGCGTTCATGAAGGGTCAGATCAAGGCCGACAACCTGAGCGATATGATGAAGTACGGAAGCGTCTTCAAGATGGACGCCGCGCTCCAGCAGAAGGCGAAGGCTATCGTCGAAGGCACCGCAGGCGGCGGCGGAGCTACCGCGGGCGGCGGTGGGGGAGCAGCGCCGCAGACTCCGAAGGACAAGGTCAACGCGGTGTTCCCGCTGATCGTCGAGAGTTTCCGCGCGGAGAAGGCCGCGGGGTGGACCGCGAACATCGTGTTCGAAATCGAAGGCGCGGACGCGCAGACGCTCACCGTTTCCGACGGCAAAGTTAAGTACGCCGTCGGGAAACAGGGTACGCCGACGTGTACGGTGAAGCTCAGCGCGGATACGATTCTCGGGATGATTTCCGGGACCGTCGATCCGCAGCAGGCGTTCATGAAAGGCCAGATCAAGGCCGACAACCTGAGCGACATGATGAAGTACGGAAGCGTCTTCAAGATGGACAAGTCGCTCCAGGACAAGGCGAAAGCGATCGTCGAAGGCACCGCAGGCGGCGCGACCGCAGGCGGCGCAGCGCCCGCAGAGGCGAAGAAGGAGCCGCAGGACTACATCGGCAGGACGTACCGTAGTGAAGCGACGCTGATTAATCCCGATCAGATCGAGGCTTACGCCCGTGCGACGAACGATCTGAACCCGCGTTATCTCGATCACGCAAATCGCCGGAATCTGCCGGCGCCGCCGCTGCTTGCGATCCGTTTCGGATTCGCGCTGCTCGGTCAGCTCGTGATGGATCCGGACCTCGGTCTCGATCCCGCGAAGCTCGTCCACGGCGAGCAGGAGTTCATCTTCCATCGTCCGCTGCGCTCGTTCGATCTAGTGAACCCGCGCGCCGAGTTCACGGGTTACGAGGAGAAGAACTCCGGAGTTCTCGCGGAAGGTTCCCAGTTCCTCTGGGTCGACGGCGAACTCGCGACCACGCTTAAAAGCGGCGTCTTCATCCGCGGCGCGGGCAGAAAGGCAGCGGAGGCGAAGGCGAAGGGCGAGAAGAGCGAGAAAACGGTTTACGCGTCGCCTGCTAAGGACCACAAGGTTCTCTTCACGCACAATCAGACCGTCGACAAGGACCAGACATTCAGGTACGCCGAGGCGTCCGGCGACGGCAATCCGATTCACGTCGACGAGAACTTCGCGAAAGCGGTCGGGTTCAAAGGCATCATCCTCCACGGAATGTGCACGATGGCGTTCTGCGCCACGGCGGTCGTCAACAATCTCTGCGATGCGGCTCCGGAACGGCTCGCGCGGATAAAGGTCCGTATGAGCGCGACGGTCTATCCGGGCGACAAGCTCACGATTACCGGCTGGAAGCTCGAGGAAAAGGACGGACTCCTGAAGATCGGCTTCGACGCGAAAAACCAGGAAGGCGTTTACGTCATCACCGGCGGGGAAGCGGACGTCCGAAATTGATGCGAACGTGCCGGTCACTTTCGAAGTGCCCGGCGCGTGTGGATCATCGCTCGTACTGTGCCCGTGAGGGCATATAAACGCCTGACGGTGTCACTACGAACCGAAGTGCCCGTGAGGGCATATAAACGCCTGACGGGGTCACTACGAACCGAAGTGCCCGTGAGGGCATATAAACGCCTGACGGCGTCACTACGAACCGAAGTGCCCGTAAGGGCATACAAACGCCTGACGGCGTCACTACGAACCGAAGTGCCCGTGATGGCATACAAACGCCTGGCGGCGTCACTCCGAACCTGAGGACTCTTCGGAAGCGTTGTCCGGAGTTTGCTCCGCGCCGATCCACTCCGCGGTCGGGTTTCCGCTCGTGTAGTCGAGCTTCATTCCCGCGCGCATCTGGTCGCCGAACGGGCCGTCCGCGACGAATTCCGCAAGCTGCTTCTTCAGCGCGTCTTCGTCATAATCCTCCGGAAGTCCTGCGTTTTCACCGGTAAGTTTGACGTTCACATTGTCGGCCTTCAGGTCGAACTTCACCGTCACCGACTGCGGCGAAAATAGCTGACCTTCTACCTCGCCTTCGAGCGTGGTGCCGAAATCGAACGTGAACTCGATTTCTCCCCACTCGGGATGAATGAACTTCCCTTCGCCGCTAAACTTCATCGAAACGGACGCGTTTTCGCCAAACTTGTCGGGCAGGACATTCGTGATCGAAACCTTGCCATCGTCTGATTCGAACACCTTAGCCTTGAAATCGTTTTCGACGATCACAACCGAGCCAAGCAGCAGTGTCGCCTTCCAGTAATCCTTGAAGAAGTAGTAACCTACGCCGGCGAGTCCTGCGAGGATGATCAGAATCACGACGCAGCCGATGCAGCACATCTTGAACGTCGATTTCTGTTTCTGTCTGGGCTGGTTCTGATTGTCATTACTGTAGTTTTGGTCGTTCATTTTTCTCTCCCTGGCAGGACATGCATAGCAATAACAGGCGTGAGGGTTGCGCTTTCGCGGGGTACAGGCTATATCCGGATCGATCGTACTGCACGCTGAAGGAAGCGGACGCGAACGTCAGGTGCAAGGATTTCGAGGCTGATAACATTTAACACCTAACGGTGTTGAGGAATAGAAGGATTCTGCCGCGTGGCCCCGAGGAATGCAATAGCCGGAATGAACAACCTTAACGAAATCTTTTTTGTTGCGAGTTTAGGAGGCTCAAAATAATAACTTTTACATCTCGCATCCCATATTCACGCCATCTTCGTATTGCACTCAATCGTCAAATCCTCATCGGAACTATAGCTACGACTCCGGTTTGACTCTTTCGCGCAATGCGAACCTGACGCAACTCTGGGCGCGATTTTGTACAATTTATTATTTTGAGCCTCCTTAAGTCAATATGAACCTTGTCCAGAGCCGCCTCGTTATTAATGAGCGGTATCAGACCAATTTTAATTTCAATTACAACTAGCGGTACACGAATCGAGGAGGCGAAATGTCACCATCGGTGATTTTCGGTGCGTTCAGATTTGGCGCAGTGGTTTCGACAGTTATCGGTTTTCTGGCGGTCGGGATCGCCACGGCGGAAGAATCCGGGGATTCCGGAGCGGCTGGGGGCGAAACCGCTGAGAGCGGCTCAGCGAGCGAAGAGACTTCTGAAAACGAGGACGATGAAGTTTCCGAAGATGACGAATCGTCTGGCGAAGAGTCAGGAGAGAACGCCGACGAGGAAGCGATCGCGGAAGAGGGCGCGGCGGATGCTGAAGTCGCGGAAACTTCAGGACCGGCAAAGGAACACAGGCTTTCGAACATGATCGTGACGTCGCGTCGCAGGGCGCGGGATCCCTTCGACGAGCCGGAATTCGTGACGAGCGTGACGCAGACCGACATCCGCGAACGCGGGTTCCGCACGGTGCCGGACGCGCTTCGCGAGGAGGCGGGCGTACACGTCCAGCACACGCGCGCGGGCGCGGGATCGCCCTTTATTCGCGGAATGACCGGAAACCAGGTGCTCATACTCTATGACGGAATTCGTTTCAATAATTCGATATTCCGCGCCGGGCCGAACCAGTATCTGAACATTATCGATCCGTTCACGCTCGATCGTATCGAGGTGGTGCGTGGACCCGCGAGCGTTCTCTACGGAACCGACGCGATGGGAGGCGTGATCAATCTGATTCCGCGCAAGGCTCCGGGAGAACCCGGCGGCGGGTTCGGAATCGAGGGCGCCGCGCTTGGAAGGTACGCGTCCGCCTCGAACGAGACCAGCGGCAACTTCCGCCTCGAAACGTATTACAGCGGCTTCGGTTCGACCATAGGCTACACGCGCAGGAACTTCGCGAACCTCGTCGGAGGCAGGAACACTGGTCTTCAGGAGCACACGGATTACAGCGAAGAGGACTTCTTCGGTCAGCTTCGGTATCAGATGGACGAATTCAGCTCGCTGACGCTGAACCTCGCGAGGGTTTCGCAGTTCAACGTCGATCGCAAGGATCAGATCGACCGCGGAAGCGAAGCTCAGCGCGAGTTCGATCCCCAGCGCGGCGATTTCGGCTATCTTCGTTACGAGGCGAACGGGATGGACGGCTTCTTCAGCGGGATGCAGGCGACGATCTCATATAACGATCAGCGGATGGTCGAACGCAGGCGTACGGCGTCGGCCCCGAACACCGAGCGCGTCTACGACGACGAAGTGCGCACCCTCGGCGGCCAGTTGAACTTCAGTTTCGACCTCGGCGGTTTCAGCGACGTCATCATCGGCGGAGAATACTATCGCGATCGCATCTTTTCGGATCGCATCGACCACAATCGCACCGCTGGAACAAGCTCGAAGAAAACCGGATCGTTTCCGGATAAAAGTCTGTACACGATTTTGGCGGCATATATCGAAGACACGGTCCCGATTGGAGAATTCGCGGACATAATCGTAGGAAGTCGTTACCAGAAGGCCCGGATCGCAACCGACATCGAGCAGCTCGTCCCCGGCTTCGGACGGCTCGAAGACAACTTCGGAAGCTGGACGGGGAGTTTCAGGTTCACGCTGAAGCCTGCTGACGAGGTTCACTTCGTCGGCGGAGTGAGCCAGGGGTTCCGCGCGCCGAATATGGACGACCTCGCGGTGATCACTTCGACGAGCACGGGGCAGGACGTCCCGACTCCAGGGCTTGATCCGGAATCGAGCGTCAACTACGAAATCGGCACGAAGGTTCGGCTCCAGTCGGACTATCTTCTGTGGAGGCGCTTCGAACTCGATCTGTTCTTCTGGCATTCGGACTATGGCGATCTGATAGTGGCGGTGCCGGGGACGTTCCAGGGGCTTACGATCTATGACGATAACGGAAACGGCGTCATAGACGCGGGCGAAACGACTCCCGTGCGCCAGCGAGCGAATTCAGGAGACGCGTACGCGCGCGGAATCGAGTTCTCGCTGAAGTGGGGTCTTTCGGACAACGTCACCCTCGGCGGCTCGTTCGGATACATCGTGACCAGGGACAAGGAACTGGATAACGTGTTCTCGAAGACTCCGCCCACGAAGGGGATTGTATCGCTCAGGTACGATTCGGACGACGAGCGGTTCTTTGTCGAGGCCGCGACGTATCTGACGAGGTCGCAGCGGAGGCTGTCGGCGAACGATCTTTCCGACATCCGGATTCCGCAGGGAGGCACGGACGGTTTTGCGATCCTGAACCTCCGCGGCGGCTACAAGTGCTGCGAGAACATAAACGCAACCTTCGGCGTGGAAAACGTGTTCAATCGCGATTATCGCTGGCACGGATCGAGCTTCAATGGCGCGGGCACGAACTTCGTGTTCTCGCTGGAAGTCGGGTTCTGACTCCAATAGTGTTCGGCACGATTGGCATTGAACAGTATCGGATCGTCCAGTGAAATCCGTCGACGGGTTTCACTGGACGATCACGTCAAAATTGGAACGCGGGCAGTCATACTCACAAAACTATACGTTTAATATTTTAAGAGTTATTAATGTAATTAACTATGAAATGTATTAATAGCTCTTAAAAAACATTACGATTCTATATGTAAACGGAATTATTTTCTATTATTTTTAGCAGATACAGAGTAACAAGAATATAGTCCGAACGCAAACATATTTTCATCAGCTTCTTTCTGGCACTGGTTACTG
The DNA here is from genome assembly GCA_024653775.1 of Planctomycetota bacterium. Classification (GTDB taxonomy): domain Bacteria; phylum Planctomycetota; class UBA8742; order JACQVU01; family JANLHZ01; genus JANLHZ01. The sequence continues at coordinate 23,801 of JANLHZ010000098.1, forward strand.
TGAACTTCCTACATGTCAGGTGTCATTATCTTCGGGATATGATAGCACTTTGATGTAATCATGTCAGAATTGGCAGGCAATCCTGAACAAAAACGCAAACGACAAAATTCACCGCAGGAAGCGTGCCGAACACTGTTGGTTCTGACTCTAAGATTTTAATGAAAGACCGCCTCGAACGTCGGAAAACGTTGTAAATTTAGTTTGGGGAAGATATGGCGAAAGAGACCTTCACTCAAAAGTACTGGAGCGGATTTCTGTTCTTCGCGGTCATCGCGCTGATGTTCGGTTTCGTTATCTGGCAGAAGGTCTCAGACGACAGCCCGCCGTCACTATACTATCGCACGCAGAGTCTGTTCTTCGCGACTGAAAGCAGGCTCACTCTCGCGAGGATGGACGGCGACAAGGAAAACGAGGACCGCGCGATAGCCGACTATTACAAAGTTCTCGGCAACGCGCAAAAGCTCGACGAAGACTACGACTACGCGATGATCGACATTATGCAGGCCTACAGTCTGCATTCCATCGGATGGTACACTGGAATTCAGGAGCACTCCCACAAGGCGCGCGAATTTGCGATCAAGGCCCTCGAGAAAATCGCCCTCGGCAAGGACGCCCCCGTGAAAGTCAGGACGACGAACGAAGAAGACATCCTCGCGAGGCAGAAGATGGAGCGGGAATATCTCGCGCGGATGGTAATTGCCGAGTCGTACTGGCTCGACTACCAGATCCACGTAGGCGGGCTGGTGCTCGAATCGGACCGCGTCCGGACACCTGAGACGGTGGAAGACCCGGAGGCGGAAGCGGAGAGACTCGCGCGGAACGCAATCGACAATTTCCAGCGCGCGACGATCGTACTCTCGAAACTCGGACCCCTTCAGGAAGCGGGACCAGGCGGCGGCGAACCGCTTTTTAGCGAGAGCTATTTTGAAAGTCTGAACGAAATTTACAAGTTCAAGAGCTCGCTCATACAGCCGCTGATGGACGACCATCCTTCCGCGGGCGATCCAAAATGAAAATCTGGGTAAAAAAAGTTCCGTCGGTAATCCGTCTCGCGCTGCTCCTCTCTGCGACCGCGGCGCTGCATTTTCAGAAGGACGGAAGTCTTCAAACCGCGATCTTCGGAATCCTGATCGCGGCGGAGCTGCTTTACTTCTTCGATACCCGCCATAGGTTCGAGGAGACGTCGAAAGACAGCGACGTTTCGCTATGGTGGCACCTCGGTGACGCTATTTACCGCACGATGTCGATGCTGATGCTCGCGGCGATTTCGAAGGACCTCGGCCCGGACGTCCGCGAAGTCCCGCTCTGGTGTGCGGGATTCGTTTTCGTCAACGCGATACTTTTCTCAAGCACGCGAATGCTCGCAAAAATGAAAAACAAACCATTCTCAGGCGGCAGAATCGAGTTTGCGCGGCCGTATTTGACGAGCGCGCTGGTAATCGTCTGCCTTCTCGATCTTTTCGAGCTTCGGCTTGGCGAGTTCCTTCCAGCCGCGCTTGCGATCGTCGTCAGCGCGATCTGTTTCGCGTCTGCAATCGAAACCCTCGTGGCGGGAAGGAAACTCTACCTTCGGGATTATGAAACAGGAGTCGCGCAATGACGCCGGAAAATGCGAATACTTCTCTGATCATCCTCGCGGGCGGGCGCGGGAGTCGAATGCACGGCGCGGACAAGCCACTGATCGAGTACCGCGGCACTCCGATCATCGAAAGAATCCTTGCTGGGTTTTCGGATCGATTCGCGGAGACGGTCATTTCCACGAATTCTCCCGAGAGGTACTCGCACTTAGGTCTCAGAACAGTGAAGGACGAGTTCGAGCATTTCGGACCGCTCGCGGGAATTCTCGCCGCGATGAAAATCGTAGACACGCACTGGGCGATGGTCGTGGCGGGAGACATGCCGCAGGTGGACTTCAGACTCTTCGAGATGCTTCGCGACAAGTTCTCGTCAGTGAATCGAGAGTCCGCAAAACTGATAGTTCCGGACGTCGACGGCTTCCTCCATCCTCTCGCGGGGCTTTGGAGGGTGTCGCTAGCTTCGGACATCGAAAAGTTCCTCGGCACGGGCGGTCGGGCGGTGCATGTATTCGTATCCGACGTCGGCGCGGATGCGATGGTCCTCGAACCTGCGGACGACGAGATGAAGGGACTTCTGAACGAACTTCTTGTGAACATAAACGTCCCGGACGATCTTGCGAAATAGCGAGTCGTACATTAAATTCGTGTCAGTCACGAATTTAATGTCACATATCCATCAGCGCTCGCGCGTGACCTGCAAACGTTGCGATCCGGCTCGCCAAAATCCGCGGATTCGTGAGCGATGGAATTTCGACCAGCAACTTCAGCAGCGCCGCGAAGGGCAGCGCGAGCAGTTCGATGAAGCTGTGGTCGCCAAACAGTCTGTGCATCGCGAGGGAGTGTTCGCGCTGACGCTCGACCGCGTCTGCGAACGAGAATTCGTGGGAGTGCATCACAACCGCCTCAGGCTGGTAGAGAATCGAGTAACCGAGGAGTATAGCCCGCGCGGCGAAGCGCTGATCCTCGCCGAATTCGCATGGTCCGAAGCGGATTCGTTCGTAGACGTCGCGGCGGACGATCGAGGCGTTGTTCGAAAAGAAGCGATATTCCCGATTGTGAAACCCGCGAGGGAAATCCTCGTCGACGTCCTCCCGCGAAACCTTCCTCGGCGCGAGGGAGCTTACGAGTTCATTCCGCGCGAGCAGCTTCTCAGCGGCGATTCCGTGCTCCGGACGCGAAACGTGCCTTGCGTACGCCCCCGCCGCGCTTTGGTCGCTTTCCATCGCGCTCACAAGTTTCGCGAGGAAATCGTCAGTGTGCGGAACCGCGTCCTGCGTCAGGAAAACGAGGTATTTAGAGGGAGGAGCGCAGACAGCCGCGAGATCGCGGGAAAAGCCGTGGTCGAAAGGAATCTGCGTCGGGTGGTCGATGACTGTGGCGCACGCGCTAACGAGCGCCGCGCGGGTGCCATCCGTGGACGATGAATCGATCGCGATAATCTCGAATTCGCCGACGCCTTTCTGGCGTTCGAGCGCGCCGAGGCATTCCGCGAGCACAGGCATTCCGTTTTTTGTCGGGAGTATTATTGAAAGAAGCGCTGGCATTACATATCGTTCGTTCTTTGTTTTCCGGACACCCACTACGTTTAAGTAATAGTTTATCTGCTGTTATCTTCTAAGAAACTATCTCAAGCGAGCGACATCGATAATCCGGAGCCGTCAAACGAGACGTTTGACGGCTTTTGCGGACGAGGACGTCCGCGGTCCTAGGCGCCTACGATAGTTTCTAAATATCGCACAATTCAAAATATTACGAAAAAATAGTGACTGTCCCCAGCGTCACGCAAGACTTATCATAAACTGTCGGTGTAAAAAAATAAACCAGGCTTGTAACCCCGGGAAGCGGAATATAGAATTCCCCGCCTGTATTGCAAAAACTGAAGTGAACGTCAGGAACAGTATAATGAAGAGTTACACGGCGAAGATGTCCCGCAGAGAGCGGGAAGATGGCAAACGAGGCGAGTTCACTCCCGCCAACTTTACGCGCAACTGGCACCTGGTCGACGCGAGCGATAAGGTCGTCGGCAGGCTCGCGACCAAACTCGCGATGATCCTTCAGGGCAAGAACAAGCCGACGTACACGCCCCACATCGACACGGGGGATTTCGTGGTCGTCGTCAACGCGTCGAAGGTTCATCTGACCGGCAAGAAGTGGGAGCAGAAGTTCCACCGCTATCACACCGGATACGTTGGAAACTTCAGGCAGATCAGCTATGAGAAGCTCCGCGAATCGAATCCGGAACTCGTCATCCTCCAGGCGGTCAAGCGAATGCTTCCGAAAACCACGCTCGGAAGATCGATGCTCAGGAAACTCAAGATTTACAGGGACGATACTCATCCGCACGCGGCGCAGCAACCTGTCCCGCTGGAAGTTTAGCAAGGTAAAGTTATGGCAGAAGCAGCAGAATTCATATTCGGCACAGGTAGAAGAAAGCGCGCCGTCGCGAGAGTCCGTATCCGCAAGGGCAAGGGCAAGATCGAGGTGAACGGCAAGGAGTACACCGAGTTCTTCCCTCGCGAAGACCATCAGAACACGATCATCGCGCCGCTCGTGGTGGCGAACAAGCGCAAGGACGTCGATGTATACGTCCATGTGGCGGGCGGAGGCATCTCAGGCCAGGCGGGAGCGACGCTGCTCGGACTTTCCCGTGCGCTGCTTACCTTCGCTCCCGAGAGCGAGAACGCGCTTCGCGACAGGGGCTACCTCACCCGCGATCCCCGCAAGGTCGAGCGCAAAAAGCCCGGCCAGCCCGGCGCACGAAAGCGCTTCCAGTTCTCGAAGCGTTGAGTTCGCAACGAGAACCGCGTGCCAGTCACTTTGGAAGTGCCTGGCACGTTTCTCCGGCACATACGAATCGTGATTCATTTCTCGATCTTTGCGAGCCAGAGTTCGTGCAGAAATCGTCCTTCAGGAAAGAACGTCACGTTCCGTGCGCCCGCGCCTAGCGACGCGCTCACGATTTCCGACGGCGGGAGCGAAAACCGCGAATGCGCCTTTCCGGAAATCATCGAAGACAGCCTTCGTTTGAGTCCGTGCATAGAGAGCGGATGGAAAAACGACGCGAGAACGAATCTCTTCGAGACGCGCAGCAACTCGGGAATCAGCGTTCCGCAGACTGCCTGCGCTTCGAAGTGATGGATCATCCGGAAACAGAAAACGAGATCGAACGAGCCTTCCGCGAACGGAAGCCGGAATCCGTCCGCGCGGACGAACGACGCGCCGGGCGCGAATTCCGACGCGTATTCGAGCATTTCGAGGGAGTAGTCGGCGCCTACGACGTCGAAGCCGCGGTCCGTCAGAAGTTTCGACCACCGTCCCGCGCCGGAGGGGACGTCGAGGACTTTCGCGCCCGGCAGAAGATCGAAAGTCGAAAGCGCCCGCAGGACGAGTCCCGCTTCGCGGCGCGATCTCCGCGTGTCCTCGGAGTTACGCGCGCGGTACTTCGAGGCCCGCTCCGGATTGACGTACTTCTCTTTCGCGTCCCGCAGTCTCACTCCTCGCTTTCGAGCTTTTTCAGCATCGCCTTCGCTTTCACCATCCCCGCGCGGCTGGCTCTTCCGTGGTGCGGAGCGGTGAACTGCGGGGCGTTATCGAGCCGCTCGCGGTTAGCGCGGAGCTTTTCGAGGGCCTCGTCGAAATACTCCTCCGCGCTCTTCAGAGGGTTCCCGAACGCGACGTCGTAGCCGTAAAGGTTCACCGAGTCTCCCGTGAGACGTTTCAGGTCCGCTCCGGTAAGGCCATCCGTCTTCGATGCGATCAGATGCGGGTCGAGCTTTCTGAATATTTCGGGCTTCTCGCGCAGCCGCGAGGCGAGAATCTTCGTGCGCGCCATCGCTCCCGGAAGCTGCATTTCGAGCCACAGCTCGATGCGCCCGCTCCGGATAAGCGCGGGCGGGAGGCTTCCGATATTCATCGCGGTGATGATAACGCAGACAGTCGAGCTTTCCTTCGATTCGAGGCCGTCGAGCATCGTCAGAAGGTAGCGGTAAAGCCCCGTCTCTCCCGAGTTCTCGAAGATGACGTCGCTGTCGTCGATAAAAACGATGCTGGGCGAGTTTTCCTGCGCACTCGAAAAAATGCGGTAGATCGTCTCGTAGAACGTCGTCGTCCCGCTGATGACGGTTCCGTCGATCAAAAAGAACTTGCTCCCGAGGCGGTGCGCGAGCGCCCTTCCGACGGTGGTTTTTCCCGTCCCAGGCGGGCCGTAGAGCAGCACCCCGCGCTTAGCGGTGAGGCCTAGACTGTCCGCGAGGTCTGGACGTTCGAGCGGCACGACGACGTCCGCCTCGAGGCTGCGTACGACGTCGTCCACGCCGAAGAGAGAGTCTAGCGAAACTTCCTCGACCTTGCCCGTGTCGACGTTCGACGCGAGCGCGAGGGTTTCGAGAAGCTCTAGCATGGCGTCCGTCGTGGTCTCAGCGGGGCTTTTCAGATACACCGAAGCCTTCGCGATCTGGTGCGCACTCAGCTTCGGCGCGAACCTGTGAACGCGGTTCCAGTCGATCTTATCCAGCGCTTCGCCCGCGATGGAGGCGAACAGAAACCCGTAGTCTTCAGGAGTGAACCTTTCGATCTTCGCGAGCAGGCACCGTTCCGCGAGCGGCGGCGGCGCTTCGTCCTTGATACCAATGACGATGCGGAGCTTAGGATCGCTCGAAAGGTGCGCGAGCAGCGTATCGAGCACGATGGACAGAATCTTCGGGCGCGCGGTGACGCGGGTATCCCAGAGCGCCATGAAAACGTGCACGTCGTCCACGATGACCGTGTTCGAATGTTCGAACTGCGCGAGGATCGCGTGGAGGAATCCCTCTTCGAGCTGATATGGATGAAGCCGTTCCGACTCTGTGCCGACGTCCGCCATGGTCACGAGCGGCGCGCCGAGTTCCGCGCTGAGGTTTCGCAGAATCGTAGTCCTGCCCCGCCCCGGTCGGCAGACGAGTCCGGAAACCTGACCTTTGCCTGCGAGGATCTTCAACTCGTCGTACGCGGTCTGCTGCGCCTGACTGAGTTTCAGCGGGCTGAATTTTCGCACGCGCGATTTTCCGTTCGAATCCGTCATAAGCTCCTGTTCGGCAGTTGCGCCAGAAGCTGAAGAGATTACCACAAACAACGGCGTCGGGCGAGGAAGTACCAGTGCAATGTTACGCTCACCGGGGTAATCCGTTCGTAGTGTGCTCGTGAGAGCATATTTTCCAAATCGTAGCGAGCGGATTAAAGAATCGCCTTACGGCGCCACTACGAACGCGAAGTGCCCTGTGAACATTGCCTCGATTCTTAGCTTCCGACTACCGCGCCTCTGGACCGATGAACTTGCGCGCCGCCTTGTCTTCGCGGGGAGCGGGGAGCGCGAAATCTTCGTTGTTCGATTCGCCGGGCGCTGCTTCGCCGGCGCCTTCGGACTTGTCGATAGTAAGAGAGTCGATCTCGTTTCCGTCGATGTCGATTGCCTTCATTTTGAGAACGAGGCCGTCGATCTCGATCTTGCAGGCGTGGTACACGCGGGCCTGCGTGACTGTGTATCGATCCGGCTCGCCAAGTTCGTAGAGCGGTGCGCCGCCGCCGCCGGTGAGGATGTAGTGCACGCCGTCCGCAAGGGCGTGGACGTAGTGATGGTCGTGGCCGTTTATGACCATGTCAACGCCGAGGTCGCGCATCCAGCGGTGCAGCACTAGACGCATCTGCAGTCCCCCCATCCGTCTACCCGGGTTCGTCCCGAACGGAGGATGATGGAACGAAACGAACTTCCAATCCGCTTCGACGTGGCTTTCGATGTCGCGCTTCATCCATTCGCGCTGAGCCGCGTTCAGAGGCCAGGTATCGTTCGAGTCGATGACGACGAAGTGCGCGTTCGATCGGTCGAAACTATAGTACCGCTCTGAATCCTCGCCCTTCGGCATGTCGATGAGGTCCCAGTAAAGGTCGGCGTCGCCCTCGTGATTGCCAGCGACCATGAAATAAGGCGCTTCTGAAATCACGGGCGCGGTGATCTCGAAGAAATCCTTCCAGCCCGCCGGGTCGGAGCCGCGGGAAACCATATCTCCGGAGTTGATGACGAAGTCGTACGGCGCGAAGCTCCTTATGACTTCGACGACCTGCTCGTGGCGGTCACGCTGCGACCTGGTGTCTCCCATCGCCACGAACGACACCGGACCGTCCGTGCGCCAGGTGGTGAAGCTGTGCACCTCGGACTTGTAGCCGTCCGACTCGCAGACGTAGTAGTACTTCGTGTTCGCGCGGAGTCCCGTCAGCTCGGCGTGGAAAATCGAACCGTTCGCGTCGGCGTAGACGATTTCCTTGAAATCGTCAGGGTTTCGGTCGTATTTGACGTAGCCGCTTCCGCCAGCCTTCGAAACCCAGGAAACGCTCTGGCTCGTCGGGGTCGCCTTCCCGAGGTACGGGACGGAGTTCCAGTCAAGCTCTGCTGCATTCGAAACTGGAGTTGCGACGCAGAAGACGAACAAAGTTAAAACGCAAATCGAACTTCTGGATATTCTCATTTTGAAAATCCTTTTACGTGGTTTTTAGCGCTCGGTTCTTGAATTTTCCAGTGTGGAAAACCTGCCTGAAATTCACAATCTGATACTATGGATCTGTTAGAAGCATAATAACAACTTGTGAATATCCTGTGAATTAAAAACTTTTTGACGAACTTATAAAAATCCCCTTGATAGCGGGCATTTGGAGCAACAGAATCCACCCTACCAAACCAGAAGTTAAAGAGTTGGAAGTTCAGGATTCGGGGCAAGAATCGTTAACCGAAAACAAAATTCCGTCCTACCGGGAAGTTAACATACAGCAGGTCTGAAAAGGGGAGTGAAAGCGCTCGGCAACAACGTCCGTAGCGCTTTCCGCCGTAGTCCGCACTTGCGGCAGGTGGAGATGTAATTTGATTGGGGAAAAATGTCCGACGACAAACTCAAAGCGCCGCCGCACGACAACATAGCGGAGCTATCGCTGCTCGGGTGCGTGTTCTATGACAACGACGTAATCGGCGCGATCTCGAACCGCATTTTCATGGAGGACTTCTACGACGTCCGCCATTCGATTCTCTACGACGCGATGACTCACCTCTACGCGAACAAGGTCCCGATCGACCCAGTCACGCTGAAAGTCGAGCTTGAGTCCCGCCAGCAGTTCGAAACCGTCGGGAAGTTCGAGACTCTGACTGAGCTGATGGACCTCGTTCCGAGTCCCGAGCTTTACGAAAGTTACGCGGAGATCGTGCTGAACAAGTCGCTGCTGCGGAAGCTGATCGCGGGGTCGAGGCACATAATCGCGGACGCGGAGGCGGACGCCGACGAGGTAGAGGAGGTGCTTAACCGCGCGCAGGAAAAAATCTTCGAGATAACCGAGCGCAAAATCACCCACCAGACCCTCGATCTCTCCGGTCTGCTCGAGGAGATTTTCAGGAAGCTGATCGAGAACAAGGGTCTCGATCTTGGCCTCCGTACGCCGTTTCCGCTTCTCGACGATATGACGGGCGGGTTCAAGCCGGGGCAGCTAATAATCATCGCGGCGAGGCCCGGAATGGGGAAGACCGCGTTCGCGCTCCGCATCGCGGAACATATCGCGCTGAAGGAGGAGAAGCCTGTCGCGTATTTCAGCCTCGAAATGTCGAGCGAAAGTCTCGCGGAACGTCTGATGTGCAGCCACGCGGGCGTTCCGAAGAAGAAGCTCCGCAAAGGAAGGTTGTCGGAGATGGATTTCGGAAGACTCTCGCACTCCTGCGATCTGCTCGGCTCAAGCAAGATTCTGATCGACGATAGCAGCGTCCTTGGCCTCGCGGACCTTCGCGCGAAAGGTCGAAGGCTCGTCTTCAAGCAGGGTGTGAAGGCGATATTCGTGGATTATCTCCAGCTCATGGACCCTGGGCCGAACTCGTCGCGGGAAAGTCGTCAGGATCAGGTTTCGCGGCTGTCGCGGGGACTGAAGCAGCTTTCGAGAGAACTGGAAATCCCGATCTTCTGTCTCGCGCAACTAAATCGCGAGGCGGAGAAGCGGTCGAGCAAGGAGCCGCAGCTTGCGGACCTCCGCGAATCCGGCGCGATCGAGCAGGACGCAGACGTCGTTATCCTGCTTTTCAGGCCGTCGGTGTATATGGAGCGCGGCGACAGCGAGCTTACCGACGAGGAGAAAACCAAATCCGAGATCATCGTGGCGAAGCAGCGCGACGGCGCTACAGGTAAGGTCAGCGCGCGCTTCCTCGGAGAGATAATGCGCTTCGAAACTCCCGAGCAGCAGTTCGACGAGGTCCGCGCGAGTTACGAATCCAGCCGGACGCAGAACACTTCCGGCTTCCCGAGCGACGCGGGGTCTCATCCGTTCTTCACCTCGGGCGGCTTCGACGACGAGGACGTTGGATTCTGAACTGAGATCGAAACTCTTGAATCGTCGGTCACGCCTTCGCGCCCTGCATCTTTTCGCGGATGCGCTTCTTGATCGTGAGAGTTTCCGTGAGCGACCAGCCGAGAGTGGTGCAGAAGTACAGCATCGGCCCGGACTGGAACGCGTAGAAGAACAGACCGAACACGATCATCATGCACCCCATCATCTTCGTCGGATCGGGCTGGCCAGGCTGCGGGGTCTGCTTCGGCTGAGTTTTCTGAAGAGTCCACATCAGCGCCATATAGATGACTGGAAGCAGGCTGAGATTGAAACCCTCCGGAGTCGAAAGGAACCACAGGTTCACGCCCTTGAACAGATAGAGGCTGTCGGGTTTCGCGAGGTCATTGATCCAGAAAATGAACCCCGAGTGTCGGAGTTCCACCGCGTTGTAGAAAATCGCGATCATCCCGATAAATATCGGCATTTGCAGAAGCATCGTCCAGCATCCCTTCGGCAGCGGGGAGAAGTTCTCCTCGCGATACAGACGCATCATCTCTTCGCCGCGTTTGCGGGCGTCGTCCTTGTGCTTGTCGTTCAGTTCCTTGATCTTCGGCTGGATCACTTTCATTTTCTCGCTGTAAAGGATCATGTTCTTCGTCTGATAGATCGACAGCGGCAGCATCGCGATACGAACGAGGATCGTGAGCAGGATTATTGCGAGACCGAAATTCCCGACGATGCCCTCTAGTCCAGTCAGAGAAAAAAGGAAGAAGTCGGAGAGCCATCTCGTGACGACTAACCCGGACCAGAGGTACTCCTTCAGCGGCGTCAGCGAATGTTTCTGCAGGACTTCATCGAGTTTGGGGCCTGCGAGCACGTCCATCTGAATACTTGTTTTCGAACCCGGCATGGGCATGTCCATCGACGTCTCGTAGGACGTGATGAGGTTTTTCGTGTATTCCGGAATCTCGGACGTTATCGAGAGCGGTTTGTACCGGAAGTTCCCACTCTCCGGATTTACAGGTCTTAGCAGCGCAAAGAAATAGCGGCTCATAAGTCCTGCCCAGACCACGTCCTGCTGACTTCCGCTCATAACCGCGGGCCTGTAGTCGACCTTTTCCGGCTCGGCGTGTACCTCCTGCGCGGCAATGTCGATTCTTCCGCCCTGCACGTTCGAAAAGTAAACGCCGCCGAAGATCGAGCGGACCACGTCTTCGTTATGAAGTCCGGAGAACGCGGCGATCTCGATTCCAAGCGTGCGCTGCGGCGCGCTGACTTCAGCGCTGAGGCTTTTCACCTCGACTTCGAGCCGGATTCTGTAGTCGTTCTTCTCGATGGAGAATCTCTTGATCATCCGTAGCGAGTGCGGTAGATCGTAAAAATATTCGATGACGATCTGACCATCCGCGCCAACCGTGAACGGTTTCGACGGATTCGCGAGTTCCCAGTAATCTTCGCCTAGGTTCGCGCCCTCGGGCCAGTTGTTGGGGCGGGTGATGTTCAGCGCCAGGGAGTACGGCTTCTGATACGCTCCAAGAAGCACGCAGGCTTGTTCGCGGTCCTTCACCGGGATCTCGTAGTCGTTCTCCTTCTGATTTTCAGCAGAATCGTAGTACTCGCGCAGGAGCAGCTTTCTAACGCTCGCTCCGACGGCGGTGAACTCGATGAAGTACTTCGGCGTATCCACGAGCAGCAGAACTTCGTTCTTCGCGATGGATACTCCCTCCGGAAGTCCGCCCGCGTCGATTTGCGTCTGATCGCTCGCTAGGTAGGCGTCTAGAATCTCGCTTTGCCGGGCGAGGGTAGTGCCTTCGAGACTTGGGTTCTCGTCGATCGCGACGTTTGCAGAGGAAGGCGGCGAGTTCGTCTCAGGCTGATTTCCCGCAGTCGAAGGCGCCGGACCGTTCACGGTATTAGCGGGCTGATTCGCTCCGGTGTCCTTGGTCGGCGGCGGATTTCTCCATGAATACCAAAGCATCCACATGCCGACGATCAGCATCAAAACGATAAAGGTCGGGTTACTGCCCTGCTGCTGCTGATTATGACTTCCGATCATTCGTTCTGAAACTCCGACTGTTGCCAATCATACGTCCGCGCGAGCTTCGAGGTTCGCCCGGCACAAAGGGTTAGGAGGCGCAAAATAATAAGTCATACAAAATCCCGCTCAGATTTATGTCAGGTTCGTTTTGCGAGAAGGAGCGAAACCGGAAGCGTAGCCGTAGTTCCGGTGAGGATTTCGCGACCGAGCGCAAAGCGAAGATGGCGTGAAGATGTGATGGGAGATGTATGAGTTATTATTTTGCGCCTCCTTAACATTAGGGACGGGCGTCCGCGGTGTAAATCTTGAGCAGGAAATTTTTACCTCGATGTTCCTAACCCGTACGAGCCGGAACCAAAATTCTTCAGTGCCGAGTTGCGGAGCGCACAGATAATTTTTCTGTTTACATGGGATGCATGAGAGCCTCGATCCGGTATTCCCACGGCGTCAGGAAATCAAGTTATCGGCAGAATTCGCCGATAACCGGGATATGCCCCATTCTGGAGGGAATTTCGTCAGCGGTGAACTATGAGCGAGGAAGATTTCCACGTCGGCCCAGATACGATCTATCGCAGGATAAAGTCGAAGCGACCGTTCGACCATAGATCGTTCACGGTGCCAGTGGGCGGACTGTTGCTGCTTCCGGACGGCACGCTAGTCGAAGGCGGAGACCGCGTCGAGAATTTCGACGGCGGATTCTATTTTTCCAAGCGGGAGATCACGCTGACCTTCCCCTGCGGTGGCACGTCCCGCGACGGAAAGAAAGTGAAGGGTTTCGTCGAGATCGACTTCAGATTCCGCTGGGATGACGCCATGTCTATCGACGCGTTCAGCTCCGCGTTTCCGGAGGAAGAGCATGTCACCAGAGACACCGTTCACCGGAAACTCGCTACGCTGCTCCCGAAATACTTCCGCGAGTTCGTCGCGTCGCGAGCCGCGGACAGTCTGCACAAGACGGACCTGCGGATTTCGCTTTTCGAGTTCCTGAGCGAAGCCGCGGGTAAGGTGCGGGGCAAGATCGGGCTTGACCTCGTTCGCGTGAAGCAGACGAACCTGATAGTGGTGGTGACCCGGATTTTCCGGATCGACGAAACCGAAGACGATGAGGACGACGAACTGATCGAGAGCGCCCGCGAATATTGGGAGGAGGAGCGCAAAGGCCGCGAACTTTCGTCGAACGAGGTGCGAACGTTTTTCCACGCGCTTCTCAGTGCGGGAGTCATTCGCGATGCCGCGAACGAACCAGATTCGAACAGAGATGACGCGCCCGCGGTCCCGGCTGCGAAACACATCGACACGAACTTCCTCGCGCAGACCTACGCGAAATCGTCGAAGAGCCTCGAAGCGACGATCCAGAAGGTTTCCGAGGACACGTCGTTCGTGCTCGACCAGACTCTGCTTGCGGAGTTCCTTTCGTCGCCGACCGTTAAGAAACGGGACCTCCGCGATATTCAGGTGCGCGACACGTTCGAAAAGGCGGACCCGAAGCAGCGGGAAGAGAAGCCCGCGCAGGCTCAGCCGCTGACGATTCTTGCGGGAAGGGATCTGCTGAGCATCACCGTCGCGCAGCGAAAGGTCGAAGCGCTGAAGGTGCTCGAAGTCCCGAAGTCCGCGGGATCGGATTTCACTTGCATCGCGCGGGGAATCGAGAGCGCGGGCGAAAGCTACTACATCGGTACGAAGCGCGA
>JANLHZ010000111.1 GCA_024653775.1 Planctomycetota bacterium
TGGCGTGCCGAACGAGCTATTCGAAAATTCGACCGGCAAAGACGCAAACCAGGACGATTTTATCGAGTTCCTCAAAAAGCTCGGTTGCCTCGACCGACGACAATGAATACGCCTTTGCCCGAACAATATGGAGCAGATTGAACTCGAAATGCGGATCGAAGGGGTTTACAGACTCATCCGCGAAGGCAGGATCGAAGCCGCGAAGGAAGAGTGCGCGCGCATCAGGAAAGTCGCGGGCGACGCCGAGGAGCTTTCGAAGGCTGAACTCGTGATCCGGCGAATCGAAGTCATCGGGACTTAGGAGGCGTGGCACGGGCATCTTGCCCGTGAATTCACAGCCGATACGCCCGCGCCACGTTTTTCACCGGAGGTTTACTATTAGGCTCCTGAGTTTCGATCCGCCCGAGCGGCGAAGCGACGAGCGCGATGTAGAAAATTGCGGACGTCAGATAGAACAGTATGCCGCCGTAGGGGTGCCAGAGCGCGATGGCCTCGCCATAGTCGATGTGTACCGCGTACATCGCGAGCGCGCAGATTCGAAGAACGTTCGCGCCGAGCGCGACGGGCACAACGAGCAGAAGCATCAGGATTTTCAGCCACCATTTCCGGCGGACGATCAGCGTAAGGAATCCCGCGAAGAACAGCAGCGCCAGGATGGAGTTCAGACCCGCGCACGCAGGGCCAACGAGAAGTTCGTGACTTTCGATCCGCAGTACCGCGCCCGTCAGCGAAACGTGAAAACCATTGAGGTCGAAGATTCCGTAAACCGTCACTGCCGAGAACTGCTGAAGCCGCCAGGTGAGTTCCTCCTCCATCGGAAGCGGGAGCGCCGTCAGGATCAGCAGCAGCGGCGTGAATCGTCGCCAGAGGTTCGAACTCGCGTTCAGCACTATCGCGGTGCAGGCGAAAAACACGAGCGACGCGATCCCGAGGGAATGAAACTTCAGGTCGGTCGCAAACTTCGCCGTTACGAACGCGACCGCGAACAAAGCCGCGGCGAAAAGGTAGCGCTGAAATCTGGAGACGTTTCCGACGGAAGCATCCTCCGGCTTTTCGCGGGATCGCAGGAAAACAAGCGCAGCAGCGCAGATCAGCGCGAGGAATCCGTGGGAATACGTCACGGAATATCGCCACTCGTAGAAGATGAACTCGAGCGCGTCGTAAAGCTCGGAGTAGTAGAAGAGAACATATCCGAGAAGCGCCAAACCAGCATAAGTCTTCGCCTCACCGATGAGGGAACGTCGCAATAAATCAACGCTTTCGCTCACGCCGACTTCCTCTTCGCGACGAATGCGACCAGCCCGAGGATCATCAGCGACGCAAGCGCAAGCTCCAGAGTGTCCGGCTCGTCCACCTCCGGCGGGAAATCGTCGTCGTTCCCGCTGCCATTATCGGGATTCGCTTCGCTTGCATCGCGGTCGCGAAACTCCCTGTCGTTGTCTCCGACGCCGCGATCGTCTTCGCTCTCGAAATCGCGATCGAAATCCCGACCGCGTTCGTTTTCGTCTTCTCCGGGCTCGCGCGAAACTGCGTCGATTCGATCCTGCGCGGTCGAGAACGCGAAAGCCGGAAACGTCAGAATGAGAATCAAAATCCAGAAACCGTACGTTTTCATTTTGTTTTCCCTGATAACCGAGGCGATTGTTCGTCCGTGAGTGGACACACGCCAACGAATGTTACAATATTACTTCTGTATTCTGAACATGTTCGGAATTTGTGATTAAATGATCGCGATTCCGCGAGTTGACTCGAAGCTGCAAGTTCCGGATCAAAACTGTCGATATATTGTATCGTGGCAAATTCGTTTTCCATCAGCCGAAAGGACCGCCGCTAAAGATATGACAAGGCCTCTAATTGGAATAGTCACCGATTTCGACACCTCAGGCCGCAAAAAGCCTTACGCCGTACTCTACCACAGCTATATCGACGCGATCGTAAGAGCCGGTGGGACGCCTATGCTGATCCCGCCGGTGCCGGTCGACTGTTTCGACGACATTCTGGAACGCGTCGACGGAGTGCTTTTCACCGGTGGCGACGACCTCGATCCGAGACACTACGGCGAAGCTCCCCAGGCGGATAACCTCGTGATCCTCCATTCGAGGCGCGAGGAGTTCGAGCTGAAGTTCACGCCGTTCGTTATCGAAAAAGAGAAGCCGTTTATGTCCATCTGCTGCGGAATGCAGATCGCGAACGTCGTGCAGGGCGGGACTCTGTACCAGGACATCAGATCCGAAATCGATAGCGGACTCATTCACACCGACGGAGTAATCCACGCGGTCGAAGTAAAGCCTGGGACGGACTTCGCGAAGTTCGTAGGCGCGTCCCGTCTCGACTCGCACTCCCAGCACCATCAGGCGGTGAAGAAAGTCGGCGCGCGTCTCCGCGTCACGGCGCAGGCCGACGACGGTATTATCGAAGCGATCGAACTCGAAGACTATCCGCTTAGCATTCTCGTGCAGTGGCATCCGGAAAACCAGCCGACGGACAAGGTGAGCAACCGAATGTTCGAAAAATTCGTCGCGAGTTCGAGAAGATACCAGCGGGTTTAGAAACTATCTCAAGCAAGCGAACAGGACATTTCGGAGCCGTCAAACGAGACATTAGGAGGCTTGTGCGGACGAGGACGTCCGCGGTCCCGGGAGCTTGAGATAGTTTCTTAGAATTCAGCGCTTCGCGTAAGGTCGCATCCGAAACAAATTCCGTCTGCTGCTTCGCGATAGTTCAGAAGTCCTCGTCGTCTTCCTGCGCGGGAGGAGTCTCCGGCACCGGGTGAATCACTATCCGCGGGGGGTTCGGATTCTGCATCCTCCGGAGGTAGTCCGGAAACCCGAGCCAGTTTTTCGAATTGTGGCAGCGCTCCTGGCAGCCGACGCCATTGAATATCTGGTTGTCGGTGTCCGCGAGGTCGACGTCGATTTCGCCGTTGTCGTGCCACTCGGAGTTCGTCACGTAATACGGATCGACGCTTCGGCTGTGGCATACGAAACACTTTACAAGGTGCGATACGTGCTTTCTGTGTTCGCCCGTCAGCGGCGGAACCGCGTGGCAGTTCGCGTCGGAATCGAAGCACGTTTTCTGCACCATCGCGAGTTCGTTTACCGGAGCCGACCAGCTTCCCGCGTTTCCGCTCGAATCGATCGCGCGCACGCGGAACCACGATTCGAAGAACCTCGCACCGCCGTGGTGGATCGCGTCCTCGTCGTCCTCTATCTCCGCGTCGATATCCGGGAACTCGAGCGCGAACGCAATCTTTCCGTCTTCGCCCGGTTTCGCCTCGACGGAATCGAAGATCGTCCAGCGGCTCTCGCCTACAGACGCGGCTTCGTCCGGCCTTGTGTACCGATTGAACTGCGCACTGAAGTACGAGAACTCGAACGACTCCGCGCCTTCGTCCGGAGGAGTCCAGCGGAAGGTGTATCCGCCGCCGTCCGGCTCGTCGATGCTGAGGTCCGTCACGGCCACCGGGAATCCCGGAAATTTGAATTCGCCGTGGCCGTGAGCCTCCCGCGGCGCTGCGGCCGCGAAACAAAGCGAAATGCCTGCAAAAAGAACGCTACAAATGCCGATATGGCGAGTGAACCTGCATCGCATGTCTCCTCCGTGTGTTGTGTACCCGGATCAAGATTAACACCGGGGAAGGAATTCGCGCAATCCCGAAATCTGAATTCCGAAATCGAATTCCATCGGTCGCGGGTTTATATTGGATTCGATGTCAAACACAACCACGCTACGTTCCTGGACCGTCTCGAAACGTCTCTCCGCGACGCTGCTGCTTATCGCCATTGGCGGCGGCTACCTCGCGGCGCAGGTTTACATGCGCGAGACGATCGCAAAGAAGTACGACGAGAAAGTCCTCGTCCTCGAAAAACACTTCGGCGGCGACCTCAAAGACGGTGAAGTCGTGCCTTTCGAGATCGTAGGAAGACCCGGCGATCTCGTCACCGCTACGCTCGACTCGGACTTCGAAGCGACCATCGAGCTTTTCGAGGGCGAAGTGAGCGACTACAGAAAACCTGAAGAGGCTAAAATCGTTCCGGACCTTCCGCTGCTGCAATTCGATGGAACGTTCTCCGAGGAAGTTCTCGCGCTGCCCGCGAGGCTTGCTCTAGCCCGCGAGACTCTGATCCGGATGCGCACCGGCGCGGTTCCGTTCGACGAAGGAAAACTGATCGTCGAGTCCGCCATCGACGAAACCCTGACACTCATCGACGACGAAGGCATCGAAAACGAAGCGCTCGAAAAGTTCGTCTACCAGCTCGAGGAAACCGTCCGCGTCATCGAAAGCGAACGCGAACTCGCGTCCGCGGAAAAGCGGACCTGGGTCTTCGAAAGAACTGCGAGGATCGAAGCCTCGGGAAAAGCGTACGGAGTGATGATTCCGAAGTTCCCGTTCGCGAACGGAGATTACGAAATCGGCTGGACAGTGTACGACGGCGCACCAAGTCTGAGCGTTACCGACGTCGTTTACGAGTTCCATGGCAACCGCGAATCGTCGCGCTTTCTTACCGCGATCGAGGGGATTATGAACGAGTACATCGCAGGCGAGCCGGAGGAGGAGAAGCTGTTCGAATTCGCGCGGAACTCGGTGAATCGCGAGGGAACGACTTTCGAACAGCGAAAGAAAATCATCGAGGACGACGCGCGCGCGATCCTTGAAAAGCACTGTACGAGTTGCCACGCCCCAGGCGAGGAGATGGCGAGCATCGACTTCACGCAGGACCGCGTGGTGGACGAGCTTACCGCGCCGGATACTGGAATCACGATCGCGCAGCTTTCGCGGACGACGCACTTCCACGCCTTCGGTATCGGGATGATGCTGTTCCTCGCGTGCTGGCTGTTCAGAGAGACCCGCCTCGGCGAAGGAAAGAAAGCGCTCGTCGTCGCGGTAACGCTCCTCGGCTTCGTCTTCGACCTCGGCGGCTGGTGGATCACGAAATTCGTTGCGAATGGCGCATACCTCGTCATCACTGGCGGCGCGATGACAGCGCTTGGACTCATAGCGATGTTGCTCTACGTTTTCGCGGAGCTTTGGATACTGAGAACAAAATCGCCTCTCGGTGCGGAAAGAGAAACTTTCGAGGTATAGATGATTCACAAGGGAGTAAACGTCGAACATCGAGGGGATTCGCGGGCGCCGGAGTTCACGCCGTACGAGAAGTTCACGCATCAGGACCTGAAACTTCGCGACGAGCTTTCCATCGAACGGACCCTGCTTGCGAACGAACGGACGCTCCTCGCGTATTTGAGTTTCGGAATTTCGCTCCTCCTCGCGGGCGCGACGATCCTTCATTTCGCGGACAGTTGGTGGTTTTTGTGCGCGGGAATCGCGTGCCTTCCGCTCGGCGTCCTAACGAATTTCCTCGGCGTGCACAGGTATCGAAAGATGAGCAAGATTATCCACGCGGTTCGCAAAGCCCGCGCGAGCGCGTCGCAACCTTCTGGAGAAATTAAAACGCCGATCGGTAACTGAGCCGCCGTGTGTCAATGTTCTCGCCAAACCACGATTTCGCTATATCAAGTTTAGGACGAGAATCATTCGCGGTCCTTCCAATACCCCGGTCGCATGTTTTGATGCGCTATGGCATGAACATAGAGATCATCTTCGAGCACGGAAAAAATTATCGCGTATGGAAACCGGCGAACGTTGCACTTCCTCGCAGCTTCTTCAACGAACGGATATGAATTCGGGAAGTCCTCAATTCTGGAAAGAGCTTCCTCGATTTCGGAGAAGAACCTGAAACCCAGCCATTCTTCTATCTGCTCGTAGTAATCGATGGCGTCGTTCAATTCCGCCTTCGCTTTGGGATGGTACGAGATATTCATTTCTGAAATCTCTTGCGGATTTCTTCATGCACTTCTTTAGCGGGGATCGGTTTTACTTTGCCGGAAAGAATTTCCTCCCGACGTTCCCGCGCAACCCTGATCCACTCTTTTTCAATCTCGTTCTGCTTGGGTCTTACGGTCTCAAGCAAGGTATCGATCAGCCTAAGCCGTTCTTCGACGGGGAGCGACACGGCTTCCTCGAATAGTTCTTCTACGCTGTGCAATGTGTCTCCTTGGTAAAGGTATCTTTTTCCAGGAACATTATACCCTAATCAGGCGCTCCAGAAAGAAACAAAGCCATCATCCGCCTCGATCCTCGATCCTAACTCAGTAGCTAAGCTGCCTCGCGATCTTGTTCTCGTTGTACCATGCCTCCGCGCGATCGTAATCGCGAATGCGGAACATCATTTCCGATCCTTCCAATAGCCGGGATCCCTGCTGGAATGGGCGACAGCGAGAATAAAAATACAGGTTGGCTCGATAGTGTAAATCAGAGCGTACGGGAACCTCTTCACCGGACATCGGCGGGTATCCTCCTCGACCTGCGGCCAAGCTTGCGGGAATTCAACCGTCAGAGCAATCGCATCTTGCACTTCGGTGTAAAAGTCGAACGCGAACCAATCTTTACGACCCCCATAATAGTCAATCGCTTCTTCGAACTCCTGATGTGCTTTCGGGTGAAAAGTGAAGCTCATTTTTCAAGCCGCTTCCTGATTTTCTCCATCGCTTCTTCACCTGGGATTCCTTTGACCTTTCCGGATCGAAGTTCATCGCGTCTTCGCAGCGCCACTTGAATCCACTTTTCATCTATCTTCGGATTCTTCGGGCGAACTGTTTCGAGCAGGGTATCGATCAGCCTAAGCCGTTCTTCGACAGGGAGAGAAACTGCATCATCGAAAATCTCATCTACAGTCGGCATATTGAATTCTCTCGGTTTTGTTTTTGACGTTTGAACTATACCACAGTATTTCGCGGCGTGAAGCGACCTAATAGCTGAGCTGCCTTGTATCCTTGTTTTCGTTGTACCACGCCTCCGCGCGATCGTAATCGCGAATGCGCCTGCCGGCGATGGCGGTGAGCGCGTCGTACGCGGTGCGGAACGTCACCGCGATCGGATCGAGATCGCGGGCGGGTTCGTCTATGGGCTTTACGTCGCCCGAGCGGCCCGGCGCGCCGTTCGGCGGAAACGCCTCGCGGCCTTCGCCCTGTGCAGCGGAATTCGCCGAGCCGGAACTTCCCGCCTCGCGCTGACGATCCGCCGCTGCCGCGGCCTGCTGAAGCTCGCGGGTCCTGCGGTCCGCGTCGCTTTCCGCGCTGTCCGCCCGAGACGCTGCGTCCGCGTCCGCCGCGGCCCTCGACTGCGCCGACTGCGCCTCGGTCTGCTGACGCGCGGCTTCCGTGTCCTGACGTTCACGCCCGGCGCCGCTGTCGACCTGCGCGGAATGACTCTCGTCCGGACCGCCTCCCGAAACGATCTCTGGCGGCATCAGACCGTCCATGATCGCGCGGTAGCTGCGATCGTTCTTCCATTCGCCCATCCAAGCGATGCAGGCGTTTTTCACGTACGGATTCCTGTGACTCGTAATGTACCCGGTCGCCTTCTGCGCGAGCGGCTCCCTGATCCGCGCGTCGAGCTTGTCGGACCATTTCGCGATGCTCTCGCAAAGCGCAATCATCACGCTGGGCTTTTCGCGGAAGGCGTCGCGAATAAACGCCTCGACGATCCACACCCTCGCCTGCTCGGGCGCGCGATCGCGATCGTCCGCAGGCGCGAGATTCCCGCGAGCCGCGATCTTCAGCACGACTTCGCGAGTCGCGTAGTTATCGCGCAGAGATCTCCCCGCGGCAAGTTCGATCAGATTTTCGAGGCTTCCCGTCTTGTCTAAAAGGTCGACGAGTTCGTCGATGGCCCGACCGCGCTGGACGATCCTCGGCAGCGCGCGCACCGCTTCGCGATAGACTTCCGCGCTCTCCGGCACATCTCGGAGCGCGCGCGCAGCCGCGCGAGAGACCTCGTCGTCATCGTGGACGAGGAAATCCTTCACCGCGCGGATGATGTCCTTGTGCGGGAACTTCGCGATCTCCTCGAGCGCAGCGACGATCTTCATCGGATCGTTCTCCCGGCGCGTCGCCTGCTGGAACGCTGAAATCGCCTCGCTCACCGCGGCTTCGTCTACAGCCTGCGCGTTCGCGATCGGCGCCGCCAGCAAAAGTGCAAACAAGACGACGGTTAAAGTAAGCTTCCTCATCGTAGTCCCCTTCCATCGGTTTTAGCGTTCATACCGGGATTGTACAATTCGCTATGGACGAGGCAAGGGAATTCGCCGCGGCAAACCCGTAAATCGCCGCGGAAACCATAAAACACTTCAGTCGATCAGATCGTCTATCGGCTTATGCCCCTCCGGGACGAGCCGCTGCGGGCGAAGTCCCTGACGGTACTCCTGGTTCGTGTCGATCATAAGGAGTTCGCACATCGTTTCGAACAGTGCGGGGACCGTTACCGGATCGTCGCGGATTTCCATGCCGTCGCCCGAGGTCGAGCCGTAGACCTCGCCCGCGATGATGCCGCCTCCGCCGAGGACTACGCTCCAGCCGCGGGACCAATGGTCGCGTCCGGCGTTCGCGTTGACGCGTGGCGTGCGTCCGAATTCGCTCATCAGCACGACGAGCGTCGAATCGAGCATTCCCTTGGCTTCGAGTTCGAGCACAAGCGTCGCGAACGCGGGATCGAGCTGTCCGGTCAGGGCCTTCACGCGGTTGAAGTTGTCGTTATGCGTGTCCCAGCCGCCGAGTGTAACCTCGACGCACTTGACGCCGGCTTCGAGCAGCCTCCGCGCCATCAGACACCCTTTGCCGAAGTTGTTGTCGCCGTACTTCGCGAGCACGTCCGCGGGTTCGCGGCCGATCTCGAACGCCTGGGTCAGATCGCTGCGCATCATCCGGACGGCGGTCTCGTAAAGCGCGTCGTGGGACGCGGTGGCGTTCTCGCCGAAATTCTCGCGGAATTGTCCTTCGAGAGTCTCCATCAGTCCAAGCCTTCGATTGTACCGCTGCTGGTTCACCGCCGGATTTCCCTGGGACGTGTAAACGACGAGGTTCGCCGGCGGCTTACCGGGGTCCTGCACGACGAACGGCGCGTGCGCCTTCCCGAGGAACCCGGCGGGAGTCGCGGGACCGCCTATGCTCACGAAATTCGGCAGCGGGAAATCCGCTTCGCCAAGCTCGTGGCTGACCATCGAGCCGAGGCCAGGATGCACCGCTGTCGGCTCCGGAGCGTACGCGGTGTGAAGAAGCGTGCGACCGCGGGAGTGATTTCCCTCGCCGCTGTCGATGGAGCGGACAATCGTGAGGCGGTCCATAACTTTCGCAACGTTAGGCAGAGTCTCTGAAATCTGGACGCCATCCGCGGAAGTCGCGATCGGCTTGAACTCGCCCGCGTTCGGCCCTCCGGTTTTCGGGTCGAAGGTGTCGAGCTGGCTCATCGCGCCCGCCATCCACAGGATAATGCAGCGCTCCGCGCCGCCGCCGGACTTGCGAACGCGTTTCGAAAACTTCGAACCGCTCTTCATCGCGGCTTCGAGCATTCCCGGAACCGTGAGCATTCCCGCGAGTCCGAGCGCGCCCGCTCCGAGAAAGCTTCGACGTCCGATCCTGAGAGAGTTTTCTGTATTCTTGTTCATCGATGGCTTCCATTTCTAATTCGATGATTTATTGGTGCCGTCTACGAATTTTTCGTATTATTTTAATGGAAAAACCGGATACTGTGTTTGGCGATAAAAATAGTACGAAAAATTCGTAGACGGCACCAATTTAATGTATGGTCTGAAATTCACTTGAGTTGAGAAGCGCCCAGAACGCGTCTTCGAGCGCGTCTTCCTTGTCCCGCGTTTCAGCAATGTGTTCGAGGAACGCGCGTTTTTCCGTGCGATTCGGCATTCGAGTGAGGGTCGCGAGGAAAAGGTAATCGACCTGATCCGACACGTTTTCGAAGCTCGTCATAATGAAATCGAGCGTGCTGCCGGGACGGTTGCGAATGCCCTCGTTCGTGAGGACGCCGTTCAGCATCAGAAGCGCCTGGGGAATCGAACCGCCCTCGTCGGCGGACTCTCCAAGTTCGTCGTCGTTGAAGGTGAAGATGAACTCGCGGTAGATGTTCGCAGCCTGCCTTTCGAGCGTGCGCCGGAGGTTTCTGTCCTCGAGACGCATTATGCCTGTCGCCTGAAGGGTCGTGTCGAAGAACTGTTCCGCCGACATCGGACGGAGAACCGACTTCGAGAAGAGCGAGGTCTCCTCGGAGGTTCCGCCTCCCGCGAGCTGATAGACCTTTGTCGAAACGATGATCCGGAAAAGTCTGCGGAGATCGAATCCGTGCGCCGTGAAATCCTCCGCGAGAAGGTTCATCGCGGCTTCCACGACGGGTTTTTCATTCCCGCCGAAACCATCGACCGGCATCACGAATCCAGCGCCGAAGAACTCCGCCCACATTCTGTTGACGATGCTTTTCGCGTAGTACGGATTTTCAGGAGCGGTCATCCAAATGGCGAGTTCTCTTCTGCGGCTCGCGTATTCGTCGGATTCGGCCCATTCTTCGGTCTGCCCGAGAATCCGTGGCGCGCCGAGGAGAATCGTCTCGTTTTCCGGAGTGCGGCGCGCCTGCTGCGTCAGCGAGTTCATCGAACGGGTATCGACCAGCGCCGGGCGGGCTTCCATCACGAAATCCGCGACTCGATTGCCGCGGTTATTCGTAATCGGATCGCGCACCATCCGCGCGAAAAACGCGGCGTACTGCTGGAAATCCGCCTGCTCCCAGCCATAGCTCGGCCCGCGACCTTCGTGGCACTGCGCGCACTGTATCTGGATTCCGAGGAAGTCTCGCGCGGTTTTCCCCGCAACGTCCGAAGGCGAAAAGTCCATCCGCGCAAGATAATTCAGCGCGCCCCATTCCGCGGTGCTGCCCTCGCCCGAAACCATCTCGATGGTCATCTGATTCCACGCGCGGTTCTCCGCGAAACACTCACGCAGGTAGTCCTGGAAAAGCTGGCGGTTGAACCGCGCGGCTTCTACCCCGGTCTGGCCGCTGAGGTAATCCCGGAAAACCTTCGACCAATGCACCGAATAGCGCTCGTTCGCGAGATACTGATCTATAAGCTCCTCGCGTTTGGTCCGCGCCGATGAAGTCACGAAGCGATAAGCCTCGACCGCCTCCGGAATCTGGCCGTTCAGATCGAGGGAAAGCCTGCGGATGAATTCCGCGTCGCTGCATTCGTCAGCCTTGCGGATATCCGCCTCGCGCCACGCGGAGCTGAAAAGCCCGTCAATGCTCTCGACTACGTCCTTCACGGACTCCCGCGACCAGCTACTCTCCGGCTCGACGGGAAGTTTCATCGAATCGATCGCCTCGGTGTCTTCGCTATTTTGGTTATTCCTGCGGCGCATTCCTTCCTGAGACTGGGATTCCATCTCCATCGAACCTTCCATCGAGTCGGACCCGGAGTTTTCTTCGCGAGGAATGACGCGCTCGGTGTACGACCTGAACTGCTCCTGAAGCTCGGCAAGCGCGGCGTCGATTTCCTCCTGAGTCGCTCCCTGGGCAGCAAGTTCCATCCTTCGGAGCTGCACCGCGCGCTGATAATAATTTCGAATCTGCTGCTCGACCTCCGCGTTCGCGGCTTCCATCGCGGCCTCGATTTCCTCCTCCGACGCGCCCGCTCGCTCCATCGACGTCCTTCGCTGCTCCTGCTGGTATCGGAGACGCTGAAGCTGCTGCTCCGGAGAATAGCGACCGTCCGCGTTCGTCATCTGCCCGGATTCGGACATGCGCACCCGCATCCGGTCGACGATCTCCACTATTCTCTCCTCCGGCAAGCCTTCCTGCTCGAGCCGGGCGCGAAGATTCGATATGCGTTCGTCCGCCTCCGCCTGAGTGAAATTCGGTCTCGGCGTCGCTCGGGTCTCCGTGCGCGAGCCTGCGCCAGTCGTGGGCTGATTATTATTGTTACGGTTGCGCTGGGCCTGGGCGTACATCTGGGTTAGCCGCTCCATGATCTGATCGTTGTTCAGACCTTGCGCGCGAAGGGCGCGAACGATTGCTGTAACCTGCTGCCTCTGACGTTCGGTTAGATTCGCGGGAAGATTCAGTCCTTCGAGCGGATCCTGCGCGTTCTCCTGCTCGCGCTCCGCCCTGCGAGGTCTGCGCCGCTCTGTCTCCGGAGTCTGTTCCTCCATCGACTGGTCGGAGGCTCCCATTCCTTCTTCGCCGGAATTCTCGCCGCTCATATCCTGAGCCACCGCTAAGCCTGGAAGCGTGACGAAGGTCAAGAGAAACGCAAATGCAAACGTTAACTTTTGTTTCATTATCGGTCTCCAGATATGTTGCCAGTATTCGACACGTGACATTACCAAATCCTTGCAACTCCGGCAAGATTCAAAAGGTCGAATTGTGGGGGTACTCATTTTTTTCGGACGCCAACTACATTACAGTCGTACCAGATATTCAGGTCCATATTGCCATACTAGTACATTATATATATATATTAAAGATAAATTATCCTTTATCTGCGTTTCACACTGATACTCGCATACAGAGTCGGATTGTTCGGTCGCAGGTTGAGCATTCCGAATGTGCCGGGCACCTGAACTTTCCATTACTTTATCGACAGCCTCAATGTGGATAAAAATGCAAAGTATTCGGGGCAAACAAGCAGCCTGCTCGAAATTCGAATCTCAGGTTGGTAAAGTATCGCAATGCTCAGGGTTTACGAAAGCGGAAATCGCGACTGCGCGGAATACATTGCCAAACTCGGCGGCAGGATGGACCACTTCCTAGACGCCGCGGAGGAGGCGGTCAGCGGCTCTGAAAAAATGTTCGGGACCCGGATGAGCGCGAGCGAGATCATTTCAAGAATTCGCGCCGACGTTCGCAGCAAAGGGGACGATGCCATTGTCCGCTACAGCGAGCTTATCGACGGCGTGACGCCGAAGCTGCGCGTCACCGCGGACGAACTTCGCGCTGCTTTCGAGTCGCTTCCCGAGAAGATCGTGAACGCGCTCGAAACCTCCGCGCGCAACATCCGCGAGTACCAGACTCGAATCTGCAACAAGGATCGAAGCGAGGAACCTTCCGCGGAGCATTTCACGGGAATCAGATATCGCGCAATCGATCGCGCGGGGATCTACATTCCCGGAGGGTCCGCGCCGCTCGTAAGCAGCGTGCTTATGAACGTAATTCCCGCGCAGGTCGCGGGAGTCCGGGAGATCGCGGTCACGAGTCCGCCGAAGCGCGATGGACTACCGAACCACTCGATACTCGGCGCGCTGCATTTTCTCGGGGTGAGCGAAGTCTATTCCGTCGGCGGCGCACAGGCGATTTTCGCGTTCGCCTACGGAACCGGGACTGTCGCGAAGGTCGACAAAATCTGCGGGCCGGGGAACATGTTCGTCACTCTCGCAAAAAAGGACGTGTACGGCGTCGTCGACGTAGATTTGGTCGCGGGACCGTCGGAGATCGTGGTAATCGCTGACGAAAGCGCAGTAGCCCGCGAAATTGCGACGGACCTCCTTTCCCAGGCGGAGCACGATCACGGGGCATGCTCGATTCTTCTGACGAATTCGAAAACATTCGCCGTCGAAACGGCTGGAGAGGTCGCGATGCAGCTCGAGCGCCTTCCGCGAAAGGAAATCGCACGGCGCGCGCTCGAAGGACTCTCCGGAGCGATCGTCACAAGGACAATCGAGGACGCGATCGCGATATCGAATCAGATCGCGCCGGAGCACCTCGAGATCGTTACCGCCGACGCCGACGCGCACTCGAAGCTCGTCACGAACGCGGGAGCGGTGTTCGTCGGACGGTACACTCCGGAAGCCATCGGGGACTACATCGCGGGACCTTCGCATACTCCGCCGACCCAGGGCGCGGCAAGGTTCAGCTCCGGACTCACCGCGAACTCGTTTCTGAAGACGACCAGCGTGGTACAGTATTCGCGAAGAAAGTTCGAGGAAGAGCGCAGCCACGCGACCAGACTTGCGAGACTCGAAGAACTCGAAGCACACGCGCGAAGCCTCGAATCGAGAAACGGAGACGAAAAAAAGTGATTTCACGAATCAGGCGCCTCTACGTCTTCGAACTTCGAAAACTACTTGCGAAGAAGAGTTTCGTCCTGCTTTTCCTCCTTGTAATCGTAGCGAGCATCTTAGGCGGGCTGTTCTACAGTTCGAGCGCGTCCGCGAAATTCGCATCGTCGGGCAGCACCGAAGACTTCCTCAAAATGAGCGGATGGATGACTATGCTCGGCGCGTTCCTCCCCGGAATCGCGATGAGCGCGCTACTCGTCGTTTTCGTTTCCAGCGCGTCCCTTTCGAGCGAGTTTTCGAGGCATACGCTGAAAACCGTCCTCATCAGACCTCTGAACCGCACCGACTGGTTCCTCGCGAAATGGCTGCTCCTCGTCACGATAGCCGCTGTGCTGATCCTTGTCGTCTCTCTGACTTCGCACCTCGTCGGCGGACTCGCATTCGGCTATCAGGACATCTTTCTCTACTACCGATACGAAGGCGAAATCTTCGCAATGCGCGAACCTGTGTATTCATACGATGAAATGCTTTCGCTGCAAGTTACGATGATGGTAGCGATCTTGCTTCCGATGATTTCGCTCGTTTCGATAGCGTACTGCTGCTCGTCGCTGTTCACATCGCCCGGTACGAGCGTAAGCGTGTCCATCACGACCGCGCTGCTGGTATTCCTGGCGTCGAGGATCTTCGATAGTCTTCCGGGCCTGCGCGATTACGAATCCTACGTATCGCTTTCCTACATTTACAGACTGATGGCCGCGATCGAAAAACACGCCGGGGCGATTTCGTCGGCGTACCGCGAAACCGTAGATCTGGGCGAACTTTCCCTATCCTGCGGACTCTGGATCGTCATTCCGCTGCTCCTGGGCGGCGTAATTTTCCGTCGGCGCGATATCGTTATGTAATTAGGGACGGACCCGAATTAATTGGTGTGGGACTTTTGTTTATTCTTGGCTTCGGCGCGGGTACAATCCGGATATTCATCATCAGTTTCGGAGCCGACAATGAAACACGCACTTGTTCTAGTTATGCTCGTAATTTGCTTCACGCAGGTCGCCAAAGCCCAGGAACGACTGCCGCAGGTAAAGATAAGTCTGTTCCATTTCAACGTGCAATACGTCTGCGGCGACACTGAGTGCGAGGACAACATAATCAAGGCGTCTCTCGGCACTCTACTCGATGACCTGCTCGCGCACCCGAAGTGGAAAATGAGCATCGAAATTCAGGGTTACGGCATCGAAGTAATGCGCGATCGACATCCGGAAGTTCTCGAAAAGCTTCGTAAAGCAGTGGACGGAGGGCAGGCGGAACTGATAGTCACCCACTACTCCGACCAATGGTTCATCGGGTATCCGGGCGCGGACATGAAACGAAGCGTCGAGCTTAGCCGGAAAGCGCTCGAGTCCGTCGGACTGAAACACTCGGGCGTTTTCAGCGGGCAGGAAATGCAGTGGGCGCCGGGGCTTCCGGAAGTACTCGGAAGCGAATACCACACGTACATGGCGTCAAGCGGAATAAGCAGCTACGGCGGATTCGATAACGATTACTATC
This sequence comes from Planctomycetota bacterium, assembly GCA_024653775.1. Classification (GTDB taxonomy): domain Bacteria; phylum Planctomycetota; class UBA8742; order JACQVU01; family JANLHZ01; genus JANLHZ01. The sequence continues at coordinate 15,442 of JANLHZ010000111.1, forward strand.
TCGCCGACAACGGAACCGACGAGAAGGCGTTCATCCTGACCCACCGCGGCCTCGGGAACCTCCCGGTGGCGAACGCGAGTTGGGGCTTCTACGACGACGGAGAAAACTGGAACACGCTGATCAGCATCAACCGTTTCCGGCTGTTTCCGCCCCGAAGAACGATAAACGTTCGCGACTGGGAGACGCTTGAAGCCGGAGGGCACGAGTTCTGGTTCCTGAGCGATCTAGTGAAAAAGATTCGCGAGTACCATAGTAGCGAAGGCACCGCGATTCCGGCTATTCCGGACTCCCACGGCGTAACGTGGCAGATGGGCGACGCCGGGCCGCATCTGTGGATGGGACGAAGGCTCGTCGCGAAGGAGCGCGACGGCGAGGTCCGCGCAAGGCCGTACCGTAGCCGCGGGCTGCACCGGCTGGCGGAGACGCTCGCTCCGAGGGACGGAAGACTCGATGACGCGCTGAAACACATTCTGCTGGCGGAGGTAAGCGATTCTTCCGGCTGGCGCCCGGAGCCGGGAGAGGTGCAGTACACCTTCGACGAATCGGACAAGGCCGACGGAATCCTGCAGGAGGTTTTCAACTCATGGGCAACTCCGGAGCGGGCGGGTAAGGTTTTCGAGGTCAGGACTGCAAGCGGAGCCGTCCGCGCGATGAGCGGCCCGCCGCAGGTGAGCGGCCAGAGTTTGCAAGAGGTTCCCGCCGCGACGCTGCATCCGCGGATCGAGGCGGAAAACTGCAAGGTCCGGATCGGCTACGAACTGATCGCGAACGGCACCGAAAAGGCTACCGTTACCGTCACGCCCGACTCGGACGCGGCGTTCAGGTACAAACTGACTTTCGAAACTCCGGGACGGAGCGTTTTCGCGAGCCGCGAACTGATAGATCTTGCGCCGCGTGAAATTCCAGCGCCGGCGCGCGAGGAACTTTCTCTCGCGATTCCAGACGGTATTTTCGGGATGAGCGATCGCGCGTGGCTCGTCAAGGACTGCCAGGAACGCCACCTCAGCGTCCAGTGGCGACCAGCGGAAGGCGCCGCGTCTATGGAAGAATTCGTCGGCCTCGAAACCCCCGCGTTTACCTTCTCGTTCTATCTCACGATCTCGGCGAATACAGCGAAATTCCTCGCGGAAGAGTTGAACGTCAATCCCAGGTACTACGTCGCGGTTCCTTCCGCTGGAGTTGCGAGCGTGCAACGGGCGACGGGTCGGTATCTGTTCGCGCAGTAGTACATTATATTCGTGCCGTCTACGAATTTTACGTACGATTATCGTTGCCGATCATAATATTACGAATAATTCGTAGACGGCACGAATATAATGTACTGTTCAACGGCCGCGGCGCGAGAGTGGGAACCACCACGAGCGTTCGCTTCTCGACATGAACTTGTCGATTATTTCGAGGCAGATCGAAACCTGATCTTCGATCCGAAACGCGAACTCGTGGAGATTCGACAGCGCTTCCCCGTCGAGTGTCGCCTTCCAGAGCGAATTCGCGTTCGCCTCGTCGTATTCCACCAGCCGAAGCTCGAAGAAGTCGATGTACGCGAAGTCGAGCGAGCCTGCGCGCTCGACGTATTCGACTCTGACGTTGACTTCAAGGCCGAGTTTCGAGTCGACGGGGGTCCCCGGCTTCACGACTTCCATCCCGAATCTTCGACTGAACCATCCGCTGATGGATTCCGGCACCCTAAGTCCGATTATGGATTCGAGCGACCGCAGCATCTTCGCTTCCGATCCTTCCCGGCGCTGACTTCCAGCGGGGACCGGGACCCAGTCCACCGTCTGAACCACCAGCGGCACCGTGGGGACGACTCCCGCCAGGGCTACAGGTTTCGTTGTTATCGAGTCGAGTCTTTCTGCGCCGAGGACGGTTATCGGTTTCTCTGCTCTTGCCTCGATTGCGTTCGCTCCGAGCTTGATTCCGTCGGCGCGGTCCTGAAGTCGAATCTGCGGACGCTCCGGACCCGCATATCCGAGCACGGATGTTATAGTGGCGCACGAGCTGCAGAACAGCAGAAAGAGCAGTAGAGTGGAAGCGCGTGCCGCGAACATTTTCAGTAACTGTTCTCGGGGTAGTTTGCGGTGTATAGCGGAAATCTGTTCGTAGTGCGCTCGTGAGAGCGCCTTTTCGCAACGTGGTGAATCGAAGAAACGCCTTACGGCGCCGCTACGAACGCGAATTACTCCGTGAACAGTTACCATTTTCAATTCTCCGTCTGCATCAGCGTGAACGTCGGAGAGAACAGATGGTATCTCCGATACGTGACGGACGAGCGCTCGCCCGTGGGTTCGAAGGTAATTCCTCCCTGCGTCCGCGCGAGTCTGTCAACGAAATAGCTTTCTTCGAGGATGTACGTCATAATCGAACCTCCGCGATAGCCGTGCTCGGTTTTTTCCGCAACCGTGACGTTTGCCTCGATTTCGAAAATGAAGTCCACGGGCTTTTCCGACGTGACTCTGAGCGACGCCCACGCCTGCTTTCGAAACTTCTCGTCCAGCCGCGTGTCGAGGAGTATCCCTGCGGCGAGGGAGTCGTTTCCGGAGAGTTCGAACGTGCCAGGAAACCTCACCGAGAGGGTCTGGTTCCTCACCCACGCGAATCCTTTCTCCGCGCACGATTCAAGCGTTTCGCGATCCTCCGGAGAGACGTTGTCCGCGAGCACGACCTCCGGACTCTCTACGAACTCGATGATCGACCATCCTTCGCCGGAGGCATTCGAGAGAACCTCCGTGAGATTCGTTCTCCACTGCTGCGCAAACACTTGTTCCCAGCCGCGTTGTTCATCGAGGAGCGCGTTTTCGACCTCCTCCTTCGTCTTGCAGCCTGAAGCCGCGAAGACTGTCACCGCGAGAAGAATCGCCAATTGCAGGGTATCGATGTTCGAAGGTTTCAACTGTGGTTCCAGTGTACGGAAGTCGTTTCAAACGTCCAGATATTCGTTTTCAGCTTTAGTCCACTATCCAGGATTCATCGACGGGGATGGTCTTGATTGCGATTACCCCGCTTGCGGGAAGCTCGAAGGTTCCCGCGTTCTTGTTTTCAGTGACGATCTCCGCCTTGATGTCGAGGAGTAGCGAGATCGCGTTCGCATCGATGGATTTGTTGTCTTCGGTTTCGAAGTTGAACTCGAGTCCGTCGACCTCGATGCTTTCGAGAATGACACGCCAGCTTTTCATCCTGGCGACGTTCGGGTGATCCGTTCCGTGCGAGCGGGAATAGTCCTCGACCGCGCGCCTGATGCTTTCCTTCGTGAGCGAGTACGTCCAGGTCTTGCCGAAGGACGCGGTATACGAACTGACGCCGCTTGCCTCGAAACCCGCGCCCGCGTCGAACGGCGTGCCCTGATACGTCATCGAAACCGCGTTTGCGATGAATTCGATTCCGGACTTGTCGCTGCCGGAAACGTTCTTCAGTTGTACCGTCTGGAATTTGTCTGGAGTCGGGATTTCGACGCGGATGTCGTTTTGCAAATCCGCCCGCGATAACTCGGCTTCGAACCCCGCGATCTCGCTTCCGGAGACGAAATCTCCGGGGTAGAACTGCTTGCGGGGAAGATCGAGCACCTCGTAGCCCGCGGGCACGAACTCTTTCAGTCTGTCGCGGAACGTGGCGGACACCTGCCCGTCGGACGAGCACGCGGAAGTCGCATTCAGCGCAAAAGCAAGAACAAGTGAAACCCGAGCTAAATCCCTGAAATTCATCGAAGACCCCCCTGCGGAATGAAGTTGCTGCCCGATTTGATTCGAAGTTCTCGAAAAGTAGTTTCGCAGCATTTTAAGCCTTTTCGAGCTTCAGACAACTACCAAGAAAAATTGCTTTCGATCTCACGCGTAGCGGCATACAGGTTAACGCGGATTTTCACGGATTCGTAGAATGCGAGGCTCGCGGCGTCACTTCTAACCCGCGTTCGCAGTGCGCCCGTGAGGGCATAAGTCGCCTCGAAACTCACTCCTCCGGAGCGAACGGCATCGCGGCGCTGGTAGCGATCTGTCTCGCGAGTTTTCGCATCGCGTCTGCGAGCGCGGCTTCGCGGGAAGAAGCACTGACGTTGACGTCGCTTTCGGATACGAATTCGCGATCCCTGAAAATCGCTTCGCCGCGGGGACCGAAGTAGTTCGCGATCGCAACGACGCGCACGCGGACGTACGCTGGGACGTCGCGGCTTTCCTCGACGAGCGCGCTTTCCTCGACGTCGGTTATCGCGACCTTGAGCGTCGCGTCCGCCGCCGCCTCCCCCACCGACGCGGATAGCTGCGGCATCCTGCGTAGTTCCGCGCCTATGGATTCGTAGAGGATTTCCTCGACGCCTCTTCGGACCGGGATTTCGAGATTTTCCACGGGGAAGACGTACACGGACTCGACATCCGCAAGGCCGCCGCCACCGAGGTTGTAGCCGCAGGAACCCGCAAAGAGCGACGTAATGATCGAGACAAGGACACCCGCGAAAATAGTCGCGCGGCCTTTCAGAGGATCGAGACCGCTCCCTCCGCCGACACCCAGGTTCCGGCGTTCTGAGGCTGTCGATTTATTTATCCTTCTCCCCACGGGAGAAGGTGGCCGAAGGTCGGATGAGGGAATTATTATTTCAAGCGACGTCCGATGTTCTCCCTCCCCCGGAGGGAGAGGGATGAACTCGTAATTCGTAATTCGCAATTCGTAATTACTTGGCGTATTCGACAACTCGCTTCTCCCGCATCAGAGTGACGCGAACCTCGCCCGGATACTCGAGTTCGTTTTCGATCTGTTTCGCGATCTTGCGGGCGGTGAGAGTCGCCTCCTCGTCGTTCATCACGTCGGAATCGACGATGACGCGAAGTTCCCTCCCCGCCTGTATCGCGAATGCCTGGGTGACTCCCGCCTGGCTTGTCGCGACCGCTTCGAGCTTTTCGAGACGCTTGACGTAGTTCTCGATGCTTTCGCGGCGCGCGCCCGGACGCGACGCGCTGATTGCGTCGCCGACGTGCGCTAGCACCGTGTACGGATAATGAATTTCGATGTCGAAGTGATGACCTGCCGCGGCTTCGATGACCTCCTCCTTCTCGTGGAACTTTCTGAGGTATTCGCCGCCGATAGCGGGATGGCCTCCCTCGTGCTCGTGATCGACGGCCTTTCCGACGTCGTGCAGCAGCCCGGCGCGCTTTGCAAGCGCTTCGTCGAGACCGAGTTCTCCTGCGATCGTCGCGCAGATGTTCGCCACCTCGATACTGTGCAGAAGCACGTTCTGTCCGTAGCTAGTCCTGTACTTCAGCCTTCCGAGCAGCCAGGAAATCTTCGGGTGCACGCCGTGGATTCCGAGGTCGAAAAGCGTCTGCTTGCCGGTCTCGGTGATGTCCTTGTCCATCTCCTTCTGCACGCCGAGGACGATTTCCTCGATACGCGCGGGATGAATGCGCCCGTCCTCGATGAGCCTTTCCATGGACTTGCGCGCGATCTCGCGTCGGACGCCGTCGAAGGCGCTCAGGACCACCACTCCGGGAGTGTCGTCCACTACGACGTCGCAGCCGGTCATCCGTTCGAAGGCGCGGATGTTCCTGCCTTCGCGTCCGATGATCCTGCCCTTCAGATCCTCCGACGGAAGATCGACCATCGACACCGTGCAGTCCGCGGTGTGATTCGTACATACGCGCTGGATCGCGGTAGTGATGAAATGCCGCGCCTGATCTTCCGCGGTCTCCTCCGCTTCCCGGAGCTTCTTTTTCAGAAGCTGCGCCGACTCTTCCGCGACCTCGACCTCGAACGTGGACCACCACTCGCGCTTAGCCTCCTCCGGAGACATTTTCGCGACTTCGCTCAATTTCGACTTCTGAGCCGAGATTACATCGTCGAGTTCCGCGCGGCGTTTTCGCGCCTCGTCCTCGATCGCGGTCGCTCGCTTCTGCGCCTCCTCGACCTTGTTCTCCCGGCGCTGGATTTCGTTCAGGCGCTTGTCGAGGTTCTCGAGCTTTTCGTCGAGACGCTTTTCCCGGCTCACGATTTCCTTGCGTTCGCTTTCGATCTCCTTCGAAAACTCCTCCCTGCGCTTCACTATCTCTTCCTTCGACTTCAGTTCCGCCTGGGTCCGGATCGACTCGGCATCCCTCTTCGCGGCTTCGAGCTTCTCCTGCGCTTCCTTCTCGGACTTGGACTTGTTTCCCTTGTTCACTAGAAATATCGCGAGCGCGCCGACCAGAAGTCCGATGACGAGACCGATCGCAAGCGTTCCGCCATCGAACGAACCTTCTTCGAGAAGCGTGATCCCGAGAAGAAATTTATCTATTTGCAGCAACATGATTTTTAACTCCGGTTAACGATTTCTTTGTTTAGAAACGAGGCGGACCGTGCTCGAACAGTTTCGAAGGCCGCGAAAAACCAACCAGTCAGGGTATCCCCGGAACCCGTCTATTGCATCAATCGTCCACCAGGGAATCGAATCCCTGACGGTGGCAATCGCTGGATTCCGGAAGACGATTCAATTTCCGTTCCCGACGGCGTTGTCGAGCTCGCTCATTGCGCCTTCCATGTTCGATCCCATTCCGGATCGACCCTGATTCCCCTGGGCTTCGCCCGAGAGCGTGCGATCGAGATCGCTGAACGCCGCGGACCTGCGAGCGCCGATGAGGAGCCTTCTCGGGAGCGAAATCCCGCTGAGCGTCCCTCCGATATCGAATTTCTTGAACTTGACGCCGAGGTACACGGGGCTGCTCGAGCTGAGCGCGTAGCTCTTCGACGTTCCCGTTTCCAGCGTGACGTTTATTCCGAGCGCGTCCTGCAGAAACTGCGGCGCGAGGGAAAGTTCGATACCTTTCTCGTCGTAGAACGTAGCCGAGAATCCTTCGACCTTCAGCGCTTCCACCACGACCGCGTAACCGTTGCATAGTGCCTGCAAGTCCATTTCCGGAAGGCTCTTGACGAAATCATCGAGCTGTCTTTCCTCGAATTTCTGAATGTACGCATCGCTGAACGTGACGGAAAATCTCGACGCGTTTTTCGACGTCAGCGTCTGCGCGATTCCCGTCCTGATTCCTCCAAGAGCGAGGAGATCCGCGCTCGCGCTTATGCTGTAATGGTTCGACGTGTTGAACCGCGTGACCATCGCGGCCTTCTCTTCCGGGGACATCGTGACTCTGAGGATTCGCTCTGCCACGTCGCCTTCCTTCCAGATCGCTCCGTTCGATGCGTTCACTATCGCTCCAGGGCGGAAGTCGCCGCGCGCGGGAATCACCGCCTGGTAGCCGTACTCCTCCATCACGTTCTCGATGAACTCGTACGTTGTCACATCGACGTCTGCGCCCGTCGCGCCGCACGCAGCAAAACCGAGAGCAAAGACGATCGGCGACAACTTTAATATTCGCGTTGTCATTGTTTAATCCTTTCAAAAAAACAATCATTCATAACGTCCCAGCCTAGGCTGAGGCGTGAAGTGAATACAAATTTACATGTTGTATTTTACCATTTCCCGGATTTTGGAAAAGATAATTCTTAGAACAGTGGTGAGTGGGAAGTGGTGAGTAATTTTATTCGTAATTCGTAATTCGTAATTGGCTATGCGAACCATCTATCTCGATTACGCAGCGTCCGCGCCGCTTTTCCCCGGCGCGGCGGAAAGGTTCGCAGAACTTGCGGCGGAAGTTCGCGGGAATCCGGATTCGCGGCACTCGGACGGAAGACGCGCAAGAGAAATCCTCGAAAACGCGCGTGCGAGACTCGCGGCGATTCTCGACGTCCCCGCAGCGGATTTCTATTTCACAAGCGGCGCGACGGAATCGAACAATCTCGCGATCAAAGGCCTTCCCGGCGCCGGAAGGATCGTTACAACGAGAGCCGAGCATTCGTCCATTCTCGGCCCGGTTTTCAGCCTCGAAGAAGCTGGGTGGCAGGCAACGTATCTGGACGTGGACGAAAGCGGGCGCGCCGTGCTTCAGGGAGCAGGTGGCAGGGAGAAGGGAGCAGGTGGCAGGGAGCAGGGAGAAGGGAGCAGGGAGCAGGGAGAAGGGAGCAGGGAGCAGGGAGAAGGGAGCAGGGAGAAGGGAGCAGGGAGAAGGGAGCAGGGAGAAGGGAGAAGGGAGCAGGGAGAAGGAGTTAAGTCACTCGATCCTCGCCCCTCGATCCTCGATCCTCGCCCCTCGATCCTCGATCCTCGCCCCTCGATCCTCGATCCTCGATCCTCGATCCTCGATCCTTCGATTGTTGCTTTATCTTTAGCGAACAGCGAAACCGGCGCGCTTTCGGACGTGGATGCGGTCGCGCGCGCGTTTCCGGACAGCGTGGTCTACATCGACGCGGCGCAGGCGTTCTGCAGGATCGAGGTTCAGCCGCGGAAGCTCGATGCGGATATGCTCGGCGTGTCGTCTCACAAGGTCGGCGGACCTGCGGGAATCGGCGGACTGTACGTTCGCTCCGGATTGCGGCTCCGCCCGCTCCTCCACGGCGGCGGGCAGCAGCGCGGAATTCGCCCCGGAACCGAAAACGCTATCCTCGCGGCGCTCTTTTCAGACGCTGCGGAGTATACGCTTTCATGGTTCGAAAGCCTTCCACGGTACAGAAGGCCGATGCTCGAGGCGCTTGCCGGGAGCGGGCTAGACTTTCGCGTGAACACGCCGTTGAAAGCCGCGCCGCACATTCTGAGCGTGTCGTTTCAAGGGTTTTCCGGGCGTGCGATAGCGGACGGACTCGATAAACTCGGCGTATCGGTTTCGACGGGAAGCGCGTGCTCGGAACAAGGCGAATCGCCATCGCACGTTCTGCTTGCAATGGGACGGACGGAAGACGAAGCCCGGAGCACGATTCGTCTTTCATTCGGTCCTGGAATTTCGAGAGCGGACGTGGACGATGCAATAAAAAAGGTGATCGAGGTTGTTAGAGAACTCGGAAGGATCGAGGATTAAGGTGGGAACCGAGTGCGACCGTGAGTGAAGCGAGCTGTCGCGGAAATGGATCGAGGAAGATCGGATCGGACTTCGCATTTCTATCGTTGAACAAGAAAATGGAGAACGAATGCCCGTTACGGAAATTGACGTGCTCGACGCGATCGCCGGCGTGACTCTCGAAGGGCACGATCGCGACCTCGCTCAGAGCGGACTAGTTAAGAACATCGTCGTTACAGGCGGTGCGGTTCGTCTGGACGTCATCCTTCAGAGAAAAGAAGACCTCGAAAGCGGCGTGCTAAAGACGATCAAATCGAGGATCGAGGCGATTCCGGGAATTCACGGAGTCGAAATCGGCGTGATGGGCGCAGCCGCGCCGGGGCACCATCACGATCACGGGCACGATCACGGGCACGATCACGGGCACGACCACGACCAGGGACAGCAACGCGCGCCGCAGAAGCAGCAGGAGCTGATGTCGGGCGTCAAGCACATAATCGCGGTCGGCGCGGGCAAGGGCGGAGTCGGGAAATCGACCGTCGCTGTAAACCTCAGCGTCGCGCTCGCAAAGCGGGGCTTCAGCGTCGGACTCGTCGACTTCGACATCTACGGTCCGTCGATCCCGACGATGCTCGGTCTTCGCGGCCAGCATCCGGACATTATCGAGCGAAAAGAATTCACCGGACAGCGTGAGGGACACCAGCCCATGAGTCCGGAGCTTACGATAATCCCGCTCGAAACCCGCGGCATAAAGGTGATGAGCATCGGATTCCTGACGGAGCAGGAGGACCAGCCGGTGATCTGGCGCGGTCCGATGATCCACGGCGCGGTGAAACAGTTTCTCGGGCAGGTCGAATGGGGAAAGCTCGATTTCGCGATTCTGGACCTTCCTCCGGGGACGGGCGACGTTGGGCTTTCGATCGCGCAGTCCATCGGAATCACGGGTTCGATCGTGGTTACAACGCCGCAGAACGTTGCGCTCGCGGACGTCCGCAAGGCGGTCAACATGTTCAGGACGCTTAAGATCCACACCATCGGCGCTATCGAGAATATGAGCTACTACGTCAGTCCCGTAGACGGAAGCGTCGATTATATTTTTGGCAAGGATGGCGCGAAGAAGATGTGCGAGGAGATGGGGATTCCCCTACTCGGACAGATTCCGATAGAGAAGGACGTCTGCATTCTCGCCGACGACGGCCGGACGCTGTTCGACGACGACTCGCGGCAAAGGTCTTCGTTCGTGAAGGCGATGGACGAGGTCGTAACCGGACTCGTCCGAAGGCTTAACATGGCCGACCGGAATTGAGAACATAATTAGTAACTGACGGGGTAGTTCGCGTTCGTAGTGGCGCCGTAAGGCGTTTCTTTTATCGACCCAATAACAATATTAATAGGCTTATAAAAAAACTTAAAATAATAATAAATTATCTTAAAACATTATGACTAAGGCTTAGTTGAAATCAACACTTAAAAACGGCGTTATTGTACAAGTGCGTGATGGTGAAATCCTTCTCCCGACGGGAGATGGGAATTAAAGCCCATCGATTTATGCAACAAAGCCATGGCTCCATTTATTTTGTTCCGCGGCCTAATTTCAGGTCGAGGCTACCGTGACGCCTTCGCCGCGGTGGAGCACGAGGTATTTCTGCGCGAGGTCGGTCGCGTACGGATCGACCCTCGCGAGACCGAACGCGTCTTCTTTCGCGATTTCGAGAACGTCCATGTTCTGTACCGGGTCCGCGATTTTGAAGTTCGGGACTCCGTGCTGCTTCGTTCCGAGAAAGTCGCCGAAGCCTCGGATTACGAGGTCCCTCTCCGCGATCTTGAAGCCGTCGGTTTCATCGACTATCGCGCGGAGGCGTTCCTTTGCGTTTTCAGTCGATGGATCGGCGAACAAAAAAAGGTGGGACTCCTGCGTCCCGCGGCCTATTCGTCCGCGGAGCTGATGAAGCTGCGCGAGTCCGAACCGCTCGGCGTTCTCGATTACCATCACGCTCGCGCCGGGCACGTCGACGCCGACCTCGACGACAACGCTCGCGACGAGAATGTCGATTTCGCCGTCCGCGAATTTTTTCATCACGGAGACTTTTTCCTCCGTGGTGAGCTTCCCGTGGACGAGTCCGACCCGCAGATCCGGGAAAACGATTTTCGAAAGCGTGACGTACTCCTCCTCGGCTTTCGCTATGTCCATGTCGCTCGTTTGCACCGCGGGGCAGATGACGTACGCCTGCGCTCCCTTGAACTTGACGTAATCGTGAATGAAAGCCATCGCGGCGGAGCGTTTCGCCTCAGGAACGTAGCGCGTCGACACGGGCTTCCTTCCAGGCGGAAGCTCGTCGATGATCGAAACGTCGAGATCGCCGAAGACCGCGAGGCTGAGCGTCCGCGGTATCGGAGTCGCGCTCATCACGAGTACGTGCGGCCTAATGCCTTTCTGGACGAGGGCTTCGCGCTGCACTACCCCGAACTTGTGCTGCTCGTCGATTACAATGAAACCAAGGTCGTCGAATTCGACGCGATCCTCGATCACGGCGTGCGTGCCGATAAGAACTCCGGACTCGCCGGATTTGATTTTTGCGAGGGTTTCGCGGCGTTCCTTCGTCCGCATGGACGAAATCAGCAGCTCGATTCCGACTTCGATTTTCGCGGCGTAGTCGCGGATGTTCTTCTCGTGCTGGCGCGCGAGAATCTCGGTGGGCGCGAGGATGCAGCTCTGGTGCCCCGCGAGCGCGGACGCGAACATTCCGTAGCACGCGACGACGGTCTTGCCCGAGCCGACGTCGCCCTGAAGCAGACGGTTCATCGACCTCCCGGACGCGATGTCTGCACGAATTTCGTCGATAGCCCTCATCTGCGCGCTCGTCAGTTCGAACGGAAAGCACTCAAGGATGCGCCGGTGGTCCGGATCGATTCGATTTCCAGGGATCTTTTCGAGAGCCGCGCGCAGAACCGCCTTCGAAATCTCTAGCAGGAACAGTTCGTGGTAGCGAAGTCTGTCCATCGCCTTGCGGATTTCCTCGCGATCCTTCGGCAGGTGAATCCACCGCACGGCTTCCGCTAGAGTCGCAAATTCGCGCTTCTTCAGAATGTCAGCGGGAAGATATTCCTCGAATTTCCATGCGAACTCCTTCGCTGCGAGGCGGATCATCCTGCTCAGGACAGCATTGGAAATTCCTTCGGTCAGCGGATATTTCGGGAAGAAGTTTATGTCGAGCAGACCTTCCGCCTCCGCCTGCTGCTTGTCCCACATCGCTGGATTCGTTAGCGTGATCGACGAGAAGCCCTTGTTCTCGACCTTTCCGAGAACGAGGATCTTCTCGCCGGAGGAAATGAGGTTGTAGTGCCAGCGGTTCGCGTTGAAGATCAGTCCTTCCGCAAGCCCGGTGTCGTCCTTGAAACATATCTTCAGCGGCGCTTTCCGGCTTCTTGGCGATTTGACCTCGATCGCCTTCACGTACAGCGCAACCTCCTCGCCAGGAAGCGCGAGCGCGACGTCCTTCCTCTTCGAATACCCGCTCGGCACATGCAGGAGAAGATCGTAGACGGTCTCGATCCCGAGCTTTCGAAGCTTGTTCGATTGCCGCGGATTTACGTACTCGAGTTCCGAAACCGCGGTCCGGAGCGCGCTTAGATCGTGTTTTCCTACGCTCATCGTGTGGTCGCTTTTTCGGGTTCCTAAATTTTGTGCCCGCTTTCATTACCCGCGAAATAGTGGTATAGAAGAACTCTGCTCTGGTCAACTGTATCCTTTCACAATGTACCGACTGATCCTAATTTCATTTCTTTTCGCCTCGGCCTGCGCGTCGCGCGGACCGACGATCGAAGAAGACCTCGCAATGAGGGTCGCGAACCCTGCGTCGAGCATTTCGAGCGCCTTGTCGGACGAACGGGCATACTTCGTCAGCGAAAACCGATTCATCGTCGTCGACAATCCTTTCGGCAACGTCCGGATCGAAGGAAAGCCGGAGAACCTCGTAAGGTTGATCCGCTCTGGCGACGGCGTTGCGAGAAGAATCCACGCCGCGGAGCTGTCGGAACTTTCGAGCGATCAGAAACTCGAGGAGGGCAACATTCTCGTCCGCGCGACCATCACCGGCTGGGGGGAGAACAAGGACGAAGCGACGGACGAAATCGCAAGCATTTTCATCCGCAGCGAACCCGACGTCGAAGGCAACTTCGAAATATTCGTAAGCTGCGATTCGCTCTCATTGCAGGAGCATCGCTCCTTTGAAATGTACCGGGGAAGGCCGATCATCGACAGATTCTTCTACCCGCGAGTGGACCTTGAAATCTGGCTTCCGCCGCGGGTGCATATCGACGTGCGCAGGTGCTTCAATCTAAGTGTGTCCAAAGTCGGAAGGAGCGGGAGCAGGCAGGACGCGGAAGGAAGGCTCCAGTATTCCGAATGCGGCCTTGCGGTCAAAGCCGCGGAGGACGTCACGATCGAGGATTCCGACCTCAGCTACCTTCAGATCGACGCGGGAGGGAACGCAAAGGTGAAGAGTTCGTCCGGAAGGCTCGTCGTTACTTCCGCCGCGATGCTCGAACTCGACGACTTCTTCGGTCCGAAGGTTGTTCGCGGAGTCAGCAGCCGCGCGTTCATCTTCGGCGGCGGCGGTTCGATCGATCTCGTGTGTTCGGGTTCGGTCGAGCTGAGCACCGCGCTTTTTCATGAAGGGTCGAGCGGACTCGCGATCGAACTTCCCGTCGCGACGCTCGCGAGATTCCCTGAGTCTCTTACGTCTCTGTTCCCGGTTAAGCGGCTCAGAATAGAATCGACCTCCGGAACTCTCGACGTTTCGATCCCGAAGTCGAGCGATCTGATGATCGAGGCGCTAAGTCAGACCGAGGCTGTGAACGTCGAAATGGACGTCGAGTCCGCAACGCTGCTAACGATTCCGCGAGAGAACGAAAGCGCGCGGCATCTCGCGATAAAAGTCACCGATGCGCAGAGGACGATTCCGCTGCTTCTGAAGGCTCGCGGGATGATCAACCTGCGCGCGATCGACTGACCGGACTGGAATGCCCGGATCTGAACTCCTTAGTTCACTCCGGAATGATGCTCCGCCGCTTTGAGTTCGGTTCTGCGTTCCGCCACTGTGGACTCAGCGAAGGTCTTGAAGTCTTTCATGAACTTGTAGCTCTGCTTGCGAAACGAATCCGGGAAAAGGAATCCCATGGTTTTCATCATCAGGCCGTGGAATCTGAATTCGGTTTCGAAATGCCAGTGAGTCTTGCCGGGTTCTTTTTCGGAAAAGAAATTCTTGCATTCGTTCCACACGTTCTCGGCCTCGTAAGTGCCGGAGAACTCCGTCGGCAGGTTCCTCACCGTTACAGTCTCGATCATCTCGACTTCTTTATTTCCCATCTTGTATTTGAGTCGGCTCTTCGCACCAGGCTGACCGCGCTCGCCTGAAAGATGCTCGAAGTCGATGAAGCCCTCCTGCCAGTGCTTCATATTGTGGGGGTTGTCGAAAAGTTCGATGACCTTGTCGCGAGGAAGGTCTATGTCGATCTCAAGGGAATACCGCATAATTAATCCTCTCTGTCAATGCGCTTCGATCCGTCCAGACTTTCTTCACGCCGCACCCTTCAGTTAGAACACTGGATTCCGCAAAAACATTCGAAGTATCGAATTCCAAGTACAAAATTCGTAACTGTTCACTGGGTAGTTCGCGTTCGTAGTGGCGCCGTAAGGCGTTTCTTTGAAATGTGTTTGTAGTGGCGCCGTAAGGCGTTTTTATGCGAAGAATATATGCTCTTACGAGCACACTACGAACTGAAATATGCTCTCACGAGCATACTGCGAACTATAGACTGCAAACTACCCCGTGAACAGTTACAAAAATTCAGGCGCAATCTATTTCGAAACCTTGGTGATCCTGCCGCTGAACCGCAGTTTCCGGAACTTCGCAAGAATCTCCTCCGCCTCGTCCTTCTGAACGTCTTTCAGCAGCGGAATGACGCTACGTTTCACAAGACTCTGCGCCTTGTCCTTCGCCATCGAAAGTTCGTTCACCATAAGATCGACCGCCTGACCCTGCTTGTCGGACGGAATCTTCGAAAGGAACAGATTGAATCCGCCGTCGCCGGAAGCTGCTGAAGACGAAGCGCCCGAAGGCTTGAAACTCTCCTGCGGTTCGTCCGCGTCGAGATCGAGGCTCATTTCGTCCGCTTCCTCGCCCGATAGAAGTTTGACGCTGCCGGAATCCTCCGGAGTCTTCGCCAAACCCACCGGAGGCGCCGCGGGCGGG
Source organism: Planctomycetota bacterium (assembly GCA_024653775.1). GTDB lineage: Bacteria > Planctomycetota > UBA8742 > JACQVU01 > JANLHZ01 > JANLHZ01. The sequence goes on from JANLHZ010000111.1 coordinate 30,539, forward strand.
GCCTTCGCCTTCGTTTTCGGCTCCGGCTCCTTCGGCTCGCCATCGTCGTCCGCGCCCAGATCGAATTCGTCCACGGAATCGATGCCGTCCGCGAAGGGATCTTTCTCCTCTTCGTCTTCTACCGGCTTCACGAGCGCTCCGAGATCCTTCGCGCTGAGAATGTCCTCGACGGAAAGGAACGCGGTGTCGCCCGGCGCGGGACCGTTTTCGTCCCCGGCTTCGAGGTCGCCGCCTCCGTCGGAGGGCATCCAGTCGTCTTCGTCATCCGCAACCTCGAACTGAAGCTCTTCCGGCTCGTCGGTCTTCTTCTTCTTTTCGCTCTTGTCCTTTTTCTTCTTCTTGACCGAAGTGTCCTTTTTCTTCGTTTTCAGTTCCAGGGCCGGCGGGACGCGCTTCGTCTTTTTCGACTTACCCTTGATCTCGATCTCGTCTTCCTCCGACTCGATCTCGATGTCGTCGTCCATGGCCTCCAGAGGTTCCGGGGCGGGTTCCACCTTCTTCCCAGTGGACTTCTTCCCCACTTTCGCGATGCCGGGCTTCGCGGCGCCTGCTTTCGCGGGAGGAGTGAGTTCGACTTCGATTTCTTCCTCGATCTCCAGAGCTGCGTGGGGAGCGGTTTTCTTCTTCTTTTTCTTCTCTTCCTTCTGGGCCGGCGGTGCCACGGGTATGGCCGCGTGCTTCTTCGCTGCGGGCTGCTGCGGCTGCGCGACCTGAGGGATCTGTTTCTTTGCCGCGGGCTGCTGCGGCTGCGCGGGCTGCTGGACCTGCTTCTTCGCTACGGGCTGCGCGGCTTTTTTCCCCTCTGGAGATTGCGCCTGATACTGTACCTCCCGCTTGGGCGGCGGTTTTCCGTGCGCGTACGCCCGTGCGCTCCCGGTCCAGGGCTTCAGCGTGTCGTCCTCCCTCGGTTCCTCTGGTTTCGCCTGCTGATCCACCTGCTTCGCGACGAAATGCTCCCCCGACTCGGATTTCTTGAAGTCGAGCTGGGCGCCGTCGCTGATTTCGAGCAGCGGGCTTCTGCCCCGTCTGACGTTTATCTGCGGATCGCTGTAATTTCGCGCGGACACCGTCCATGGTTCGAGGTCCGGCTCTCCTCCCGAATGTGTCTCCACCGGCGAATCCTCGAAAGTGCCGCTTTCCTCGAAGGCTTCCATTTCCGCGTCGAAATCGTCCTCCGACAGATCGAAGTCGCCCATCGCGAATCCCCGCGGAGGCTGCGCATCCTGCTTCTTCGGCGCGATCTCGGCTTCGCCCGTTTGTGAAGGTGAGGCGAACGCGTTAATGTCGATGTCGTAATCGCCCAGACCCGCGATTCCATCTGCTCCTTCGAGTTCCTCCGCGAACGCCTCGACCGCTTCCACGACTTCTTCCGCCTCCACCTCGATTACCGACATAGCGTCGTCGTAATCGTCCATACCGGAAACTGCGTCGTCTTCGATCGCCGCCATCGCGACTTCCGCTTCGTCGTCGTCCTCGATAATCGCCGCGATTACCTCGTCCTCTTCTTCGTCTTCATCGAAGGCGACCGCCGCGGAGATTATCGACTCGTCGTCGTCCTCTTCGATTTCAGCGATAGCGAACGCGGCTTCGACTTCGACCGGATCCGCGACCGCCGCGGCCTTCGGGGCTTCATCCCGCTCCGAGGGAAGTTTGTAGTTGCTCGACATAATCGCTTCGAGCGCGTCCATTTCCTCGTCGTCTACAAGATCGACGAGCGAATCGACCTCGTCGAGTTCCGCAGGCATAACTTCTATCGCCTCCGGAACGATCGCCTCCGCGACCTGGGCGGCTGAATCCGGAGGCGGGACGGGCGCTCCGGTCATCGCGGGAGTCACCGGCAGGGCTGTTGCGATTGCCCCGCCTGATTCCGAATACTCCAGATCGCTTAGCTCGTCTTCGCTGAAAAGGTCCGGAGCGGCTTTACCGTCATCCGTATCGGGAGACGCAATCGCGGCGGGAGCCGACGCGACCGCGGCCTTCGCCGACGCCTCCGCGGGCGCTTCGATCGCGGAGGTCTGCTTCTTCTTTTTCTTCGGCTTTACGAGCGGCTCCGGCTCCGACGTCTTCTTCCCGGTCATTCCGAGGGTTACTGCCGCGCCGAGGGTCGCGGGCGCTGGCTCGGGCGCCTTCGGCTCTGGCTTTTTCGGCGCGAGCGCATCGAGGTCGGAAAAATCCACGCCGAGATCGAACGCGAGCGTGTCCTGCTTGTTTTCGCTGGGCGCGATCCCGAAGGCGCTCAGGTCGACGACGTTCACAGTCGTATCCATCCCGGAGATTGCGTCCTTCAGTTTGAGTTCCTGATCGAAATGATCCCCCTTCGACGCGGCTTCGCCCACGAGCTTGATTTCGTCCGGGAAAAGCGACTTGCGCTTCGGTTCCGGCTTTACTTCCTCTTCCTCGAAGTAATCCTCCTCGTCTTCGAGTTCTTCCATCTCTTCGAGGTCGTCCTCCTCCTCATCATCCTGGCTGTTATCGAGAAGGAACGTCTCCGCGACTTCCGGCTCGCTCGGTGCGATGAGGTCCTGCGGGAAGAACTCTTCCTCGTCGATGACCGGCGCGGAGTCGATAACCGCGTCGGACTGGGTTCTTGTGACAACGGGAACCTCCGCGTCGCTAGTGCTGCGGGATACGGTGTCGACTTCCTCGAAATCCTCGAAACTGTTGAATTCGCCTGAATCTATCTTCGAAGACCTTGCCGCGGGAGCAGGCTCATCCGACTCATCGAGCACCTTGCTGAAGACCGCGCTTCCGCCTGTGATGTTTTCGACCATCGCGTCCTCGTCTTCTTCGAGGTCTTCGATGTCGTCGATTTCCGCCTTGGTCATCGCAAGCGCGCGACCTGTGATTGGTTTCGCGGGGCCTTCGAAAAACGAACCGGATTTCGCAGGCGAAGGAGCTGTGTCGAGTTCCGCGGGGAACTCCACTCCGAAGCGATCTCCGCACATAGGGCATATCGTAGAGCGATCCTTCCCCATCAGCGTCGCGGGAAGCTGCGAAGGCGCGCCCGGTCTCGCTTCCGGTGGAGCGTTTACCCCAAGCGACAGCGGAACCTGCACCTGGATCAGCTCCCCGCAGCCTGGGCACACCGCCTGACACCTCCGGCTGACCTTGCTCGTCGGTATTCCCGCCGGCGGCTGGACGCGCGTGGAACCGCTGTCCTTCTTTTCCGGAGCAGCGGGTTCCTGACCGTTGCCGGAAGTCTCTTCCTCTTCGCCTAGAAGCAGCGTATGGTTCAGTCCTTCCGGCCAGTTCACCGCGACTAGAGAATCGTCCGGCGCAGAGGTGAGATTGACCTCGATCCCCGCCTTAGACATCCGCAGCATCGATCCCTGAAGTAGTTCGAGTTCGTCCTCCGGAATGTTTGTGAAGAGTATCAGCGGAGCGCTTCCGAGGATTCGCTCTGCGGTGTCGGGGTCAACGGGGAGATTCCGGGAAAGCTCGTGCTTTGCGGATTCGAATTTATCGCGGGAACTTACTTTGTTGATGACCAGACTAAACATCAGCAGGTTCTGGGAAAGTCAGTTAATTGTAAGATGTGCAGCCAATTTAGTCCAGAGAGCCGATAGAACGCAACCCTAAACCATCAAAGACTGCGGCACGTCTCGCGTGTTATCGCGTTGTCTCAGGCGACAAGGTTCTTCTATCACATACACGGTTTTAGTCAAGGAAAATGGTCCGCGGGAATCAGGAATTCGGAATGGAACGATTTCGACTTCCGTGACAATCGCATTCCTTCGATATAAAATGAGCCGTAACTGTTCACGGGGTAGATCGCAATCTATATGTTCGTAGTGTGCTCGTGAGAGCATATTTTCGCGGTGCACTGGATCAAAGAAACGCCTCACGGCGCAACTACGAACGCGAACGACCCCGTGAACAGTTACAATGAGCCTGAAAACCTGACTCAGGAGAATTCTGTGGATAGACAACCATTGATGCTTATGATCCTCGATGGATTCGGCGTGTGCGAGCGCACCGAGAATAACGCCGTCAAGCTTGCAAAGACTCCTTTTCTGGATTCGGCATACGAAAAGTATCCACACACGACGATTCACACCAACGGCGTTCACGTCGGACTCCCAGGCGACGTGATGGGAAACAGCGAAGTCGGCCACCTGAACCTCGGCGCGGGGCGGATCGTGTGGCAGGAGGTCATGCGCATATCGAATTCCATCCATGGCGAATCGTTTTTCAAAAACGAAGCTCTCGTCGAAGCCGTCGAGCACGTGCGCGTTTCAGGCGGAAAGTTCCACGTCGTCGGCCTGCTGTCGGACGCGTACGTCCACAGCGTGGAGGAGCACTACTTTGCGCTCGTCGACCTCTGCCGGCGGGTCGGGATGAAAAAAGGCGAAGCGTTCTTCCACGCATTCATGGACGGCCGCGACACCCCGCCAAAGAGCGGAAGGCAGTGGATGCAGCGTTTGCAGGACAAACTCGCGCAGGATGATATAGTGCAGGTAGCGAGCCTGCAGGGACGATACTTCGGGATGGACCGCGACAAACGCTGGGACCGCGTCGAGAAGTGCTACCGCCTCTGGACCCGCGGCGAAGGACTCGTCGCAAGGGATCCGATAGAAGCTATCGAAGCCGCCTACGGGCGTGGCGAGACCGACGAATTCGTAAGCCCAACGTTCATCGCGGGGGAAGACGGAAAGCCTCTCGCGCTTTTCGAAGACGATGACGCCTTCGTTTTCTTCAACTTCCGCGGCGATCGCCCACGCGAGATCAGCCACGCGTTCCTCGATGACGAATTCCCCCACTTCCCGCGCGATCCACATCCGAAGGTTTTCCATGTGAGTATGACCGACTACGACGCGAGTCTCCGCGGGAAGACGCACATCGCGTTTCCGCAGCGCAAGATCGAAGGACTCTTCGGCGAAGCGCTCGCCAAGGCCGGGCTGACGCAGCTTCGCATCGCAGAGACCGAGAAATACGCGCACGTCACCTACTTCTTCAACGGCGGCGAGGAACAGCTTTTCCCAGGCGAGGAGCGCATTCTCGTCGCGTCGCCGAAGGTCGCGACTTACGACCTCCAGCCCGAGATGAGCGCGTATGAGGTCACGGACAAGCTCCTCGCGGCGCTCGACTCCGGACGGTTCGACGTCATCGTGCTCAACTTCGCGAACTGCGACATGGTCGGGCACACCGGAAAGCTGGACGCCGCGATAAAGGCGCTCGAATCCCTCGACGGCTGCATCGAACGCATCGCGAAAAGCGTTCTTTCTAAAAACGGCGAAATCCTTCTCACTGCCGACCACGGGAACGCAGAGGAAATGTGGAACTACGAGGAGGACTCGCCGCACACGCAGCACACGACGAACCCCGTGCCGCTGATCTTCATCACCGAGAAACACAGGTCCGCGCGCCTTCGAGATGACGGCAGCCTCTGCGACGTCACGCCTACTATGTGCGATCTACTCGGCATCGAGAAGACTCCTCAGATGGAAGGTTCCTCGCTGATACTTCCCTAATTACGAGCTATTCCGAGCCAAGGCCGACGGGAAGCGCGGAAGCGTACCAGCCCTTGTCCGCATTCGTCGCGGCGGTCTGAAGTTCGTAGATCGCGGGGATAAGAAAAGTCCGCTGCTCGGAATCGCATTCGTCCTCGACCATCGCGCTCGTCATCTCGAAGACCACTTTCTCGCTTATGATGCGCAGAACGTCGTCCTCGAATCCCGCGAATACGCTCGTCTCGAGCCGCTGGTATTCCGGGCTTATCGACGAAAGCAGTCCGTCCCCCACCGCTTCTTCGATCGCAAGCATTCGCATCGCGAGGTCCGTAAGCAATCTTTCGCGCGTCCTCGCGTCGACGAGCGCAACCGCCCTTCCTCCAGCGTCGAACAGAGGCATCCCCGCGAAATTTCCAGAGGTCGGGAGCGTCGTTAAGCCCCGTTCGCCAAGTCTGGTCGACGAGGCTAATGAACCCGCGAGATACGCTTCCTGCGGAATAGGAGCGCCAACAGAGAACTCCGGAGGGTTGTAAGGAGGCGGAGCGCTCGTCCGGATTTCGATCAGTTCCGTTCCTGAGTTCGATTCCATTATTTCATAACCATCTATGGGGACGGAACCTTCGATTTCGAGGTTCGAAAACACTATTAGCGCGTCATTTGGCGCGGGAAGAAGGCTTTTCGGGTCGAAGCCGTCTAGCGCGCGGCGTACGTTCGCCTTCACCCGCTCCGAACACGATTCGAACACCGAATTGTCGACCCCGGTCGGCTTCGAAACCAGCATCCGGACCCTTGTTTCGCCTACTTCGGCGATTAGACCATAGGAGCACGCGAAGCTTCCGTTTTCGAGTTTTCGCAGCACGAACCCGATTTTCACTTCCGCGGTCGATCTCTGCGCGATCTGATGCGCGGGGATTTCCTCGTCGTCGTCGATTATGTTCTGAAACTTCGGCGGAGGCGCGCGAAAACACGCCGCGAAGAAAACTACCGCGAATAGCGAAACGATTCTGAAAACCGGCATTCCGCAAAAATAGCAGAGAAGCCGAACAATTGACAATCCCGGAGCGTATTATAAAGCAGGAATCGTTCGAAGGACGGATTTATGGTTTACGTACCGACATCAGGTGCTGGCGCAGCCGCAGCAGCGGCGCAGCAGGCGCAGCTTCAAAATGAAGAGGAGGAAATCTTGACGGGATACAATAGCCAGGATTTGCAGGGGGACTTTCAGTTCAAGATCGTCCGAGGCGACTACAGGACCGCGGAAAAGATTCGCGACATGCTCTCGAAGCAGGCTGCCTACGGCTGGCAATTTCTTGAAAAATTCGACAACACTCGCATCCGGCTGAAGCGGAAAGCTCCGTCCAATATGGACTACGAGGACGACGAAGCGTACGCGACCAAGCACGGCTCCACCGCGGACGAGAAAGTCGGGATCGCGGTGCTGATCGCGGTGCTGGCGGGATCGCTCGCGGTCGGTCTAATCGCGTTCTTCATTGCGAACTAGCGCCTGGGGGTGCGGACGTCCTCGTCCGCGCACCGGAGCGCGCCTTTGAACGAAGCGAGACGACGCGCTCGAAAAATAATTCCATCACCCGACCTTCGGGCGCTCTCTCCCGGCAAGCAATTCCAATTATTTGCCCACTATCTATCATACGCTTATGAAAACACTTTCTTTGCTCCCAAGCTGCTCTGAAGTTGCTATAAAATTTAGACTTAGCCTTAGTGGGTAGATGTCAGAAACTATCGACCACCTTTATCGTAACGAGATGACAACTGTAGGTACAGATCCATCACAGTTTAAAGCTCCTATTGGGAAGAGAGTAAGCGACTTCGTTGAGGAGCGGCTGGTTGGTGTGATCGCTTCTTCTGAGTCTGTAAAAAAAGATCATTCCGATCTCGAGATCGACCTCCGATCTGACGAGTCTGTGAGTCCAGTGTTTGTCGACAGGGAAGGACCTACCGAGGAGGGAAGCTTCACCCGAGTCATTGGTTCTTCTGATGAAGATGATCTTCCCGCAGGGCATCATCGTGAGATCGATTTCAAGGTCGGCGGGGAACGGTCGTCTGTCCGGCGCGGCGTCGATCCTGGCGGCGTTTCGCTTTCTCACAGCGAGAACGTATCTATCGGACTGCTCCTGGACAGCATCAAGGGAACCGAACATGAAACGATTCCAAATCTTGTCCTGCCACCTGTGATTGTAGCTCTCGATGGCGTTCTGTATGCCGTGCTCAGCTGGAGTCGCGAAGACGACCGTCACGCCAAGACCGAGACAGAACCTTGTGACCCTTCCGACGGTGTCTTTATGGTTGTGTGGTCCTTGAAAGACGGTGCCGTTGTCGAACTGGGCGTAGCTTGGCAGTCCCACGTCCTTCCTGTGGTCGGAAATGGCTTCAAGGGTGTCTATAGAGCGCATTCTCGTGAAGATGCGGGAAAACGGAAGTCCTCCGTGGATGGAGACTCCATTGAGAACATTGAAGACAGGTCCACCTTCCAAAGAGAGGTCTTCAACGTAATCGAAGCTGTCGAGTTCGCATCTTCCGTCAGCCACTTCCGGAAGGTACCAACCCTTCGGCGGCGACGGTCTTCGAGTTCGTTTCTTGCCGCCCGTAACGCCGTATCGTTCCAGTATGCGACCGATGGTTCTGACCGATGGAATGTTTGCGACTCCTCGCGCAATAAGCTCTCTGCGAATGGCCTCCCCGCCGTACTCTCCGAGGTCACAGATGACTTTGAGTTCGCGACGGAGAGTGATGATAAGATCCTCGACCTCTATCGCTGTTCTGTTCGCTGGGGAACAGGGTCCACTCTGTTTGTCGGAGAGGTCAACTCTATCAAGACGTTTACCGGAAGTCCGCTTCACCCAGAAAGAAACAGTGGAAGGCGAGACCTTGTGCCTCCTTGCAACTTCGCGGACACCTTCACCGCTGCGCACAGCTTTAATCATCGCCTTCCGAACGCTTTCCAGACCTTTTTTTTGCCATTGAAATCCATCTCCTTGATAGTGTCGAAGGAGATATTAAACCATAATCAGTGTTCGACAGTTGCTGACACTCAACTGTTCGACGAATGCTGACACTTGCCCCATAATAACCAAATGATCTGCCGCTAGCGCTTTGGTATGCACGTTGTTCTGCCGCTGTATAGTCGCTTTCATTGCCAATTCCCTCAAGCCACTCACCGTATTTTTTTTGTCCCGCTGTCGTGTTGAACTCTGGAGCAATCCGATTTTGCCAAATTTCATGCCCTTGCTGAAACATGTGGCCTAGCTTATCGGTACCGATTAAGACATCTCCATGAGGTTACGTTCACGGATAAGAAAGGAAAACTCTCGAAAGCGAAGCTCAATCTGAAATATCGTCAAATCACGGTTCTACCTCCTCGCTACAAAAGGA
>JANLHZ010000120.1 GCA_024653775.1 Planctomycetota bacterium
ATTCTCTGCGAATCTCCGCGCTCTCCGCGTCTCGGCGCTGAAGAACTGCGAGGACGCCGGTTTTGTAATTCAGGGAATGTGGTTCACCGAACATTTACGTTTTGATGTCTTCATGTCAGGACTGCATGGCAATCCCGAACAAAAACGCAGGGAACAAAATTCACCGCCGGAGGCGTGCCGAACACTATTGGGTAATCACTCGTAATCTGTCTCGATCTCGCGGTGCGGGATGAACTTGTCGTCGTCGATCTGCCAGATCGGAGCTTCGTCCGAAAGCTCGCCGGTTTTTCGGAACTTTATATCGAAGGGTTTGTCCGGTTCGCTGAGGCCATCGCCTTTCGGACGAAGGACTGAGCTCAAGACGCCCTTCGCGCCCGCTTCGTCTTCCTGGAAGCGCCGTGGAACGATCTGATGCGTCGTCAGAAGCACTGCGAGCTGATCCCGGAAAAAGCGGAAGTCCTCGCCACTTGGGAGCTTGTCCTCGATGGCCCCGAGGAATTCCGGCGCGAAGCACTCGTACACGACGTCGATCGGCACCGGGTTCAGCGCGAAGCCTCCCGCGAGGTTCATCACGACGTCGGACGGATGGAGCGAAACCTCGTCCGTCTCCGTGAGCGCCTCGATTGTCCAGGGAAAATTCTCGCCTTCGCGATAGAAATGGACTGTCTGCACGCGGTTCTTCTTCGGCTCGCCGTAGTCGGCGGGGGACGCGACTTTGAGCGCGTCGACTTTCGCCGCGTCGCTCGAAAGCGTGAGCGAAAGTTCGAGGGTCGCGCGCCTTCCGGAAATCTTCACGTCGCCTGGGCTGACGTCGTAGGCGTCGTAGAACGCTGCAAGCCATTTCGATTGTGCGATGATGCTGCTTTCCTCTTCGCCTTCCATTTCCTCGCGAACCCAGCTAGCGAACGCGGCCTGGTACGAGGCGGCGTCCCCTCCGAGCGAGTTTTCGCGGAAGTCCTCGAATACGTCCACGATGGATGACGCGCAGCCGCCGAGGAGGGGCGCGAGAAGGGCGAAAATCAGGGTGATCGTGCGCATCAGAAAATCGGAGACTGCATCAGTGTGAGAAGGTATTCGAAATAGTCGATGAGTTTCTGGATGATCCACGGGAACGCGAGAATCAGGACGAGCGCGACGCTGGCCATTTTCGGGATGAAGGTCAGCGTCTGCTCCTGAATGCTCGTCGCTGCCTGGAAAATCGAAATCGTTATGCCGACGATTAGGCCGGTCATAAGCAGCGGAAGCGAAATGAAAATAACAAGCCAGATCGCGCTCCTCCCGAGATCGACCGCCTGCTGAATCGCGTCCTGCATCAATATGAGCATCGTTTTCTCCTACCGCCTCGTCTAACCCGGACTGACAGGCGTTCCCGCGGGGAAGCTCAGCGCGAGCGAACCCAGAATCTTGCCCCAGCCGTCGACAAGTACGAACAGCAGAATCTTGAACGGAAGCGAAATAAGTATCGGCGGCAGCACCATCATACCCATCGAGATCAGGATCGACGCGATAACGAGGTCGATTACAAGAAACGGAAGGTAGATCACGAACCCCATCTCGAACCCGCGGCGCAGTTCGCTCGTCACGAACGCCGGCATCAGCACGGAAGTCGAAATCTGCCCGCGGGTCAGCGATCCGGGATCGTATTTTACGCCCGCGATGTCGAGAAACAGCACGAGATCGACCTCCCGCGTGTTCCTGAACATGAAGTCCCGCATAGGCACCCGCGCGATATGATACGCCTCCGTCAGCGTTATCTCCTCGTCCATATACGGAACCCACGCCTTGTCCTTTATCTCTACGAACGTCGGTTTCATTATGAAGAACGTCAGGATCAGCGCGAGTCCCGTGACCACCTGCGACGGCGGGATTTCCTGGGTCGAAAGGGCGCGCTTGACGAAACTCAGCACGATGATGATCCGAAGGAAGCACGTCGTCATCAGGAATATCGAAGGCGCGAGCGATAGCACCGTCAGCAGTCCGAGGATTTCGAGCGTCGCGCTGACGTCCTCGGGCCGGTCGCTGGTGCGGAACCCGTCGAACACGGGAATCTGCGCGAACGCGGTTGTAGCGAACAGTCCGGCGGTCAGAATCAGGGAAACGATGGTCGCCTTCACGAGCACGCCGCGCTTCTTTTTCTGCGATGGAACAGCGGGAGGCGGCGTGACGATCAATTTTAGCGGAAGGTGCATATCAGGTCCCCTCCCCCTTCTGGCTGGCTTCGAGTTCGCGCAGCGCGTCTTCGTTTTCGCGGATCGACTCGCGGGAGAGCTTCACCATACCCGCGAAACCCTGGGAGATCGACCCGTCCTCGGACCTTTCAGCCGTGCCCGCGAGCAACGCGACCTCCTCCGGGTCCGTAATCTCGGAAAGCGTGCGAACCTCGTTTCCGGAGACGCCGACGACGAGGATCCTTCGCGTCCCGACTCGGACGAGAAATATCTGCTGCTTCGCGCCAAGGTAGTTCCTGCCGATGACCTTCACCAGAGGCGACGCGAACATCTGCTGCGCGCCCGGAACGTATCGTTTGAACAGCCAGAGCAGAAGAATGAACCCGATGAAAAGCCCGCCCACGAGGAGCACGTTCCAGAGGTATTCGAGCGCGGGATTGAGAAGGCTCTGATTGTTCGAACCCGTCGCGGGTTTCTCCGGACCCTCCGGAGTCGAAAACGCCGGGAGCGATTCCGTGCTCTCGCGCTCTTCCGCGGGCGTATTCGTAGCGTCCGCATTCGCGTCAGCGTTTTCCTCCCCGACGGCGTCAGGTACTTCGTTCGGTCGGTTTTGCTCGTCGATGAGATTCTGGATGGAGCTTTCATCATTCTGCGAAACTTCAGTCTCCGGTTTTTCCGGTCCGCCCCAGATTGTCGTGATGACGACGTACGCGAGCAGAATCAGCGCGACGACCACGATCAGCGTCGACTGTTTCGGAAGCGAAGTTTTTTGAATCGGCTGTTCCATCGAAAGCGATTTTAACAGCGCCCCGGCGTGAAACAATCAAATTCGTTATCCAAGCTCTTTGTACACCCGGTCCCGGTAATTCACGCCGAGATTCTTCGCGATGGCTTCGCACTCCGCATCGACCACGCCCGGAAAACCGTCGAGCGCGGTCAGTACGACGGTTTCGACGTGCAGCTTCGCCTCGCGGACGAACTCTATAAGTTTCTCGAAGGGATCGTCTGACGAAAGCCACTCGCCGCCTTCATCATAGCGCGGGCGCATTATCTTCGCGTACTGCTCCGGATCCTGAGTGTTCAGGCTGATGCTGATGACGTCGAGCGCGGGCGCGATCTCGGGCAGCACGTTCCGTCCGTGATACCAGTTCGCCCAGCCGTTCGTGTTGAGACGAACCTTGAACCCCTTCGCGCGCGCCTTCGTCCCGACTTCGATCAGTTCCGGAAGCCTGAGCGTCGGCTCGCCGAATCCGCAGAAAACGATCTCCGAGAACTTCCTGCGCGCGAACTCGCTGTCGATCTCCGCGATCACTTCCTCCGCGGTCGGTTCGTCGTCCTCGCGCATTCCGAGGTCGTGCCCCTTCACCACAGGCTCAGTCTCCCGCGGGCAGAACACGCATCCGGCGTTGCAGCGATTCGTGAGGTTTATATACAGCGAATCGCGGATACGGTACGTGATCGTCCTTTGCTTCGCGCCCCGCGCGGGCAGTCTGAACAGCCTCTCGGCGTTACGAGTCGTGATGCGCGCGACGTCCTCGTCGGAAAGCCCGAGGAATTCAGCGACCTTCCGCGCGGTCTCGGTGACGAACGCCGGTTCGTTGCGCTTCCCTCTGTGCGGCACCGGCGCAATGTACGGACAGTCCGTCTCGACCAGCAGGTTGTCGATCCCGACCGCGCGCACGACTTCGCGATAGTGATCCATGAATCGCGGGAACGTCAGCGAGCCGCTGAAACTCACGAGGAATCCTTTTTTGATCATCGCGCGCGCGAATTCCGCGTCGCCGCCGTAGCAGTGCAGCACTCCGACTGGTCGCGGCATATCTCTCGGTGGAGGGATTTCGCTTACGATCGCGAGCGCGTGGTCGTATGCGAGCTTGCTTCCGTCCTTATCGCGCAGATGAAAGATCACGGGTTTCCCGAGGCTCCACGCGAGCGCAAGCTGCCGTCGGAAGATTACAAGCTGCTTTTCGCGGTCCGAGCGATCGCGGTAGTAGTCGAGGCCCATCTCGCCTATGGCGACGACCTTGCCGTGGGACGCGTATTCCTCGATCTGCACGAAATGCTCCTCCGTCGCGCCGTCCGCGTCGTGGGGGTGGATGCCGACGCTCGCGAAGATTTGCTCGTGCTTTTCCGCGAGTTCCACCGCAGGCGCAAACCCCGGGTCCGACATCCCGACGACGATCATCCGCGAAACCCCCGCCTCGAAGGCGCGTTCGATGACCTCGGCGCGGTCCTCGCTGAATTTGGAGCCGTCGATGTGGCAGTGGGTGTCGATAAGCTGCGGAGCGATCATAAGTCGGATTTCGGATTTGACTTTCAAAAGTTCCGTTTACAATGTAGAGACTCTACTCGATCGTTTTACGGGTATCAATTTATTCCAAAGGATCGCGATTCCTCGCTGTTCCCTGTCCTCTAACCCCGTCCGTGATTAATGGGCATCGAAACTCAAATCGCGCTTCTCGTAGTGTGCTTTCTGCTTTCCGCTTTCTTCAGCGCGTCCGAGACCGCGTTCACAGCGATCGACCGCGTCGATCTACACAGGAGAATGCAGGCCGGAGACAAAAAGTCCGGCGCAATAGACGAACTCCTCAAAAAACCGCGAAGACTGCTCGCCGCGATCCTGATCGGGAACAACCTCGTGAACACAGGCGCCGCGGCGCTCGCGAGCGCGCTCACAATCGATATCGTCGCGAAAACCTGGAAAGGATCCGAAGCGATCGGCATCCTCGTCGCTACAGTCGCCACGACGATAATCCTCGTCGTGTTCAGCGAAATCCTGCCGAAGAGCGTTGCGCTGCTCTACCCGTTCGTATGGGCGAGGCTGTTCCGTCCGCTCATCGCGTTCTGGGTGAAGTTCACTATGCCGCTCGCGTACGGCGTGAACCTCGTTACGAATCCGATCATCAAGGTAATGCGCAAGGTGCTTGGGAAATCCGACGACTCCGATTCCGAAGCGACCGCGCTGATCTGGCTCCGCAGCGCGTTCATGATGACCGCGCGGGACGCGGAACTGAGCGATTTCATGCGCATCCTGCTCTCGCGAGTCGTCCACCTTCCGCAGATGAAGATCAGCGAGCGGATGATTCCGCGGACCGAACTCGTCAGCGTCGAGGCGAGCGAGACCATCGCGAAAGTGAAGGAAATCTACAAGGACAAGCGCGCGAGCAGGATTTTCGTGTACGAGGGCACGAGCGACGAAGACCTCGGCTTCATCCACATCAAGGACGTGATGACCTTGCAAACCTCGGAAGACACTCTCGTGCGGGATCTCGTGCGAAAGGCGCCGAGGCTGCACGAGAGTTCCACCGTCGACGTCGCGCTCGAGACGTTCCAGCGCGAAGGCATACAGTTCGCGGTGGTCAAGGACGAGTACGGCGGAACCATGGGAATCGTGACCACAGAAGACCTCGTCGAAGCGATGATCGGCGCCATCCGCGACGAATTCTCCGACCCGGAACGCGAACGCATCAAACCGATCCCCGGCGGCGGATACCTCATAGCGGGTCATACTGCGATGCGGGACGTGACCGACATCGTAACGGACCTTTATCTTACGGAGGAAGAGCGCTCGGAAAACGTCGCGCTCTGGATGCAGAAACACACCGGAGACCGCGCCAAACTCGGACAGCGCTTCGAAACGGAAACCTGGTCGTTCATCGTGGACCGCACGCGCCACGGAATGGTCGCGCGCCTGAGGCTCCAGCCGAAGCCGCAGACGGACCTCGCAAAGGGCGGCGGGATTTAAATGAGGTGACTATGACCAAACAGAAATTCAGGACGAAACTCGTTCGCGACGATGAACACGGCGAGCGCGAACGAAAAGAAGTTCCAGGACAAGTGATTACGATTCATCGGTGGAGAAATCCGGCCTGGATTGTGTTATCCTTCGTCGTCGGCATTACCCTCGCCGAAGGATCGAAGTTCCACAATCAGGCCCGATGAATAGATGACCACAGAAAACTCCACGCCCCTGGCAATCGAAGTCGCAGCGGAAGAGAGGCAGAACGAGCGGATAAAAAGATTCGCCGGTTACGGCGCGACGTTCTTTCTGCTTCTCGAAATAACGCTTAGGCCGCTGGTCGGGCAGACCGACGCCGAGATTCCAGTGAACCTGCTTCTCAACATGCTCCTGTTCGCGAGCCTTGCGATGCACTGTACTCTCTGGCTGATGGATCCGATAAGGCTCGGAGTTTCGAACGTGCTTAAGGCGCTGCTCGCGAGCCTCGGAATCTGCGTGTTGCTGTCGCCGATTATGGGCGCGACGTCGTCAGAAAGCGGCGGATGGTGGATCGCGCTCGAGTCGTTCGCGACTTCGATCGATTTCGCGTCCCACGTCGCGCTTTTCTTCCTCGTGATGGTGCGCGCGCGGGAACGCGGCTTCCGTCTTACGCTCCCGGCGCTGCTGATCGCACCCGCGGCTGCAAACGCCGTCTACGGAATCGGGCAGACGACGACCCTCCTTCCGAAACATCTCGAACAGTTCAGCGAAACCTGGGAAAGCCGCGGGCAGATCGAGATGATCGACCGCGTCGGCTCGGGAAACGCGTTCGGGACGTTCGTGATGCCGAATGCGTTCGCGGGGTTTATCGCGCTTACCATGCTGCTCGTCATCGGGCGAATTCTTTCGCAGATTCGGGAAACGTCGCGCCTGAAATACGGTTTCGTACTCGTAAGCGTGTGCGCCCTCGGTCTGATGGTCGAGCGGGCGAACGTGTTTCTGTGGCTGCTGATCCCGCTCGTGTTCGGCGCGGCGATTGCGAGCCTGTTTTTCAAGAAAGGGAGCGCCTCGATGCTCTCCGACGGAGCGAGGTCGCTCCTTGTAAGCTCGCTGCTTCTCGCTGTTCTGTTCTTCGCGCTGAGGGCGACTTCGAGCGTCGCCGCGAACGTATGCTTCATTCCAGCGGCGTACCTGCTACTCGCGCTTTCGAGCGCGAAGGTCCGGGGGCTCGTTTCGAAAAACAAGGTCGGGATCGCCATCGCGACTCTGGTGCTGCTTTCCGGATACGTGTGGGTCGTTTCCTACGAGTCGAAGGATCCGTGGCATCGCTCGGAGAATCTTAAGAACGCCTGGTTTTTCAATTACGACGCGCTCGAACGGGACCGGAGCAACTACTTCGAGGGTTCGTCGCACCCCTGGAGCAAGGCCGCGTCCCGGGGCGATTCGCCGCATAACGTTGAAGAAGGCGAACTTTCGCTCACCGCGTACTCGAATTATCTGACGGGAATCGCGCACTCGTGGTTCATAAGGCTCAGCTACCTGAAAACGACCTTCCGCGTGCTGATGCTTGACGAATCGCGGTTCGAGGTCCAGCCGCCGGGGATAGACCTTACTCCATCAGGCGCAATGCGTCTTCGGTGCGCGCTGTTCGGCGTCGGCCTCGAAGGGTTCAGCGACTACTACTTCTTCTTCCGCACGAAAGACAGCGCCTCCGTCGAGAACGCGCATCAGGGATATTTCCACATTCTCGCGGAGCTTGGGATTACAGGTCTGCTCGCGTTCCTGGGGCTGATCTTTTTTGCGATCTGGAAGCTCCGTTTCGACGACGCGCCAGCGAGCGCTATGAGCCTGCAGGATCAATATCTCGCGATGGACGAGCCGTCGAAAAAGAAGACCAACGCCGCGGTGGTTCTCTCGGCGGTGGTCGCGTCCCTCATTGTGTTCCTTTACTTCTCGACGAGCGTGTTCGGCGCTATTACGTCTGGTTCCGAGTCCGCGCTGATCTACTCGCTCGCGCTTATCGCAGCAGTGATCGTACTCGGCTCGATGCTTCTAGACGTCTACTCTTCCGACGTCTTCCCAGAAGAGAACGTCATTCAGGCGTCGTTCGTCGCCGGCGCGGCGGTGCTGCTGCTGCACGCGTTCTTCGACGTCGATCTGCAAGTGAACACCGACCGCCACCACCTGATGCTGCTGCTCGCGTTTGCGCTGGGCTCGTCGCTTTCAAGGAGCGGAGCGACCTCAGGTGAACCCACTCCGCGCGGAAAGAGATTCCTTTACGCGGGGCTTGTCTCGGCATTCGCGCTCGCAATTACCTCCGGATACCTGTTCGTGCATTCGTCCATCGCGGTAGAGCAACTCGAAATCAACGAGAGCGCGCCGCTCGGACTTGAAGACGCGCCCGAGTACTCATTCGAAGGGAAGGCCGCTAAGTTCGAAACCGTGCGATCGAAACTTCCAGGCTTTCTTTCGTTTTCCAGGATGACGATGGAGGGAGCGGAGCTGTACCTCGAACGCGCTGAAAGGATGCAGCTTATGCAGGGTCTCGATCCGAGGGACGTTGCGAAGACCTACGCCCGCGCAATTGAACTCCTGAGTATCGTTCGCGAGCAAAGGCCGCTTTTCTCGCCCGCGCTGAAGCAGCTCATCGACGCGAAACACCGTCACTTTATTTTCTACAACTGGGCTGACTCGCAGAATCCTACGCTCGAAATGGAGGTCACGACGAAAACCATCGAGTTTCAGCGCGACGAGATCATCCCTCTCGTCTACCAACTGCACTATCTCGAGCCGAATGTGCCTGGGTATAACGTCTTCGCCGCGATTATGACATCGAACTTCGGCGGAATCCACGGCCGCTTAGGCGATGATAGACAGTTCGAGAAATGGTTTCGGGAGGCGCGGGAATTCGTGAACCTCGCGGTGACATTCGACAAGTACGCTTACGAAAAAGGCGCGCATCTGACCGAAGACGAACTCGGCTTCATCGACTATTTCGTTCGCGCGTTCGCGCTATGCGAATCACACAACTTCGTATTCGCGCGGATCAACTGGCAGGATCTTCGCCACACGGACTGAGAAACTATGGGGGTGCAGACGGGGGGCACGGACGTCTCGTCCGTGAGAAACAATACTCACGGGCAAGATGCCCGTGCCACGTCTGGGAGTGCAGGCGTCCTCGCCTGCGCATTATTTTCAAGCTGTAGGCGAGACGCCTACAGTCCCAGCGACGCCCGTGCCACCGTGAGATGGTTTCTAATGGTCGCGGCGTATCAGACGAGAAAGTACTCCTGATAGAACTCGAACGGGCCGTGCTTCAGCACGTGGAACGTTTGTGCCCGGCTGACGGAACGGAACTCGCTGCGCGGATAGATCTTCGAATAGACGTAAATCCGCTGGAGGTTGTAGCCATGCTTGAAGCAATCGTTTGGTTTGAAGAGCAGGCTCTCGGTGTGCTTGAAAAGATCGTCGTGAACGAGAAGCATTTCCGCGTCGCTCGCGAGACTGAAGGAATCTTCTTCCCCGCTTGAAGGCGGGGCCGCGTCCAGTTCCTCGCGGGAGCCGCGGATCAGCGGGAGGACGAGTTCCCGCCATAGCCGCTGGAAGCCGACGACGCCCAGGAAGAGTCTCGTTCTCCGCGCGGACGGTCCGCCTATGTTCCCTGCGACGATCTCGCTTGTCGCGAAATACGATCCGCCCTTCAGAGAGCCGCGGGCGCCTTCGAGCCTGATGCTCGTTCCGGAGGTGATCGCGCTGTCCACGGCCTCGAATCCGAGAATCGCGCCTCCCACTGCGGTCACGACGACGTCGTAGATGGAGTCCGCCTCGAAAAGCGATCCGCATTCGATCAGTCCGGGGCCGCAGACGGTTCCGTTTATGCGCGCGCTGCCGGAGACGTCGATCCAGCTTTTTCGCACCGATCCCCGGACGTCGAGGTTGCCGTCGACCTTGATCCACGAATTCTCCAGCACGTTTCCGTCGATTGTGACGTCGTGGTCGAAGAAGTGCAGATCGCCCGCGGTGCTGTAATCTCCCTCGATTTTCATCCCCAATGTTTTACTTTCAGGAAGCCGTTAGTGGAAATTTTTCTTTGACGAATAAAATCGCGGCCTCCTTCGATTCGAACCCGCCTTCGAGTTGAACGTCGTACGCCGCTTCGAGGATCTCCTTGAAAACCGGCCCCGGCCTATACCCGAGCGCCACGAGATCGTCGCCGGTGACGATGCGCGTTTTCGCGGGAACGACCGTCTTTTCGTCGTCCCGCGCGATCTGTTCGAGCTGCTCCTTCGCGAAAACGTAGTTCCCGAGCTTTCCGTGGCTCGACTGACAATCCGCGTAATGCAGCGCGAGGTGGAGGTCGAAATGATCCTGCAGAAGAAACCTCCGGAGCTTCGCCTTGCGCATCTCTTTAAGGTACATGAATTTCTGGTGCTGCGCGATGAGGGACTTCGCGACCTCGATCGTCTTTCCGGGAAGTTTCATCCGGTGCATAAGTTCGTCCGCCATCGTAACGCCCAGCGCGTCGTGTCCGCTGAACCGCGGGCGCTCTCCGTCCCACTCGAGCGTTGGCGGCTTCCCCACGTCATGCAGGAGGCACGCCCAATAAAGCGATTCCGGACCTCCGGGCTGGGCGTATTCGAGCGCGAGCAGCGTATGCACGAACACGTCGCCCTCAGGATGGAACTGCACGGGCTGAGGGACTTCCCGCATCGCCTCGACTTCGGGCAATACCTCCGCGAGCAGCTTCGATTCCGACAGCAGCAAAAACGCGCGGGCGGGATTCTCGCCGCGGAGCATAAGGTCGAGTTCCATCGTTATCCGCTCCGTCGCGATTTCCTTTATCGCGGGCGCGTTCCGCCGGATAGACTCGAAGGTTTCGCATTCCACCCGGAACCCGAGCCTCGCCGCGAAACGAACGGCGCGTAGCATCCTCAGATGATCCTCGCGAAACCGATCGTCCGGATTTCCTATAGTGCGAAGAACCTTCCGTTCGATGTCCGCCTTCCCGCCCACAAGGTCGATCAGCCCCGCGCTTAGAGAGTCCGCGGCAGGATCGAGCATAAGACCGTTCAGCGTGAAATCCCTTCGTCGGATGTCTTCCTCCATTGTCGCAAACTCGACGCTCTCCGGCCTCCTTCCATCGCTGTAACAGCCGTCGGTGCGAAACGTCGCGACCTCGTAAGGCGTCCCGAACTCCGTCACCATCATCACGCCGAAGTGCGCGCCGACGCTCCTGCACCTGCGAAAAAGTCGCTTGATCTGGTCCGGCGTCGCGCTCGTCGCGATGTCCCAGTCCTTCGGATCATTGCCCATAACGAGGTCGCGCACGCAGCCGCCCACGAGAAGAGCCTCGAACCCCGCGTCGCGGAGCCGGTGCACGATTTCGAGCGCGTTACTGTCCAGCCGAACGTCTTTCATGACCGTTTTTTACCACGGAAATTCGAAATCGCGCTCGAAAATTCACGATCGAAAGTCTGGAAGAGTGCGCATGCGGATTTATGCAGACGCCATGTTCGATTCGGGGTTGAACCAGTGTTCGCATCCGGCTGAATCATACCCCCACCACTTCCGCGGCGTTACTGACAGTGAGATTAACCGAATACGGGTTCGATTGCTGCGGAAAGAAAATCTGGACGTAACGCACGTCCTGCAAGAATCCGAAGTTCAGCTCCACCGGACCCGCAATCGTAATCGGCGGATTACTGTCGAACTGGATGAACCCCGCGGGACTCAAAGCGGGGACAGGACCTCCCCCGTTGAACGAGACATC
>JANLHZ010000126.1 GCA_024653775.1 Planctomycetota bacterium
GCGTACAAACTCGATGTGGCCGGCGACATCAACTTCACGGGTTCGCTACTACAGAACGGCTCGCCTTTCTCAGCAGGCGGCTCCCTCTGGACCGACAACCTCGGAGACATAAACTACTCCGGAGGCAACGTCGGTATCGGTACGAGCGAGCCAGTTGTAAATCTCCACGTCGCAAGCAGCGCTGGTAACGATACCGCCGTATTGATCGACGCGGGTGACGGGGAAATCGCAGGCAATCCTTCGCTCATGTATGGCATTGGAGGGCTCCCGGTCTGGGTATCCGGGGTCGACGGAGAAAGTGGCACTTACAGTGTAAGCAGTCTCGGCGGTGACGTCGCGTTCGCGGCGAACGTTATCGGAAACGTCGGCATAGGCACGTTAACCCCCAATTCGACGCTACACGTTTCGGGTTCGGGCAGCGACACGGTACTCACTCTCGCGTCGGACATCTCTGCTAACGCGAAAATAAGTTGGGGCGACAACAGCTCGATTTACTGGACATCGGGTTTCAACGCCTCGGACGGATCGTTCTCGATCGACAACGTCGGTCTCTCTTCGACTCCGCTATACCTGGATATATCGAGCGGAAACGTCGGCATCGGGACCACGACTCCGTCTAGCGCGCTCGACATCGCGGGAGACATCAACTTCACGGGGACGCTCTATCAGAACGGCTCCCCGTTTTCCGCAGGCGGCGGCTCCCTCTGGACAGACGCAGGCTCCGTCATTTATTACGACGGCAACGTCGGGATCGGCACCGCCTCGCCGGCGTCCTCGCTAGACGTCGTAGGCGACATCAACTTCACCGGGACGCTGCTGCAGAACGGCTCGCCGTTTTCCGCAGGCGGCGGCTCCGTCTGGACCGACAACCTCGGAGATATCAGCTACTCGGGAGGCGCGGTCAGCATAGGCGTCGCGGACACAACGTTCGGTCTTACTCTCGGCAACTCCACTAACTTTGGAATGCTGCACGGTTCCGTCGCTCCGTTTTCGATCTACCAGCAGGGAACCGCCTGGGTAATCGACGGCGAGCAGACCGACGCGGACAACACCACGCTCGTCATCCGAACAGGTGCGGAAGATCACATCCGCATGGGAGTCGGCGCGTTTTCCGGCGCGGGCATTGAGGATATCGCATTCGGTACAATCGAAGGTGTTCCAGCGATGGTGCTAGATAGCGGAAAACTTGGAATCGGCACCTCTACGCCCTCCGCGGCGCTCGAAGTCGCCGGCGATGCGATCGTTCTTGGTAACGTTTCGACATCAACCGGATTCATAGGCGACGGCGCGGGACTCACGAATATCGGTTCTTCGAGTCTTGCGCCCAACGCGCTCGACGGGATGGACGGGTCGGGACTCACGAACCTCCCGTTCCAGAGAAACGTTACGACAGTCACTGCTCTGGTTACGCTGGACGGGACCCACCAGGTCGTCATTGCGGATCTTTCGGGAGGCGACTTCACGATTACGCTTCCCGATCCGACAACGTGCCAGGGCAGGTGCTACACCATCAAGAACACGAATGGCGTAGAAAGTTTCCTCACTATCGCGACTCTCGGAGGAGCGAACGTCGAGTATAGTCCGACCTACGACCTGCTCGACGATCAGGCCGCGACGTTCATCAGTGACGGCACAAACTGGTGGAACATTTCTACATCGGGCGCCGGCGGAGCAGTACAATAACGCGAAGCTTGCGGCTCCCGGGCGCTTTGACGAAGCCCCGGAATCTGTTATGATCGCGGAATGAATCTCCGCGGCGACGAAACGTATCTTCCGCGCTGGAGCGTCCTGATGACGCTATCTGCGACCGCTCTCGTGCTTGCGTACCTTTACGACAGCTTCCTGCTCGTGGCGGTTTCCGCGAGTCTGCTGACGATTCAGTTCTCGTCGTTCGCGCTGATTCATTACCAGATTTCGCGGCTCAAGATCACGCGGATGGTTTACCAGCGCGCATTCGAGGATTCCGAGGTCGAAGTCTTCGTCATCGTGGAAAACCTCGGGCTATTGCCCGCGTTCTTCATCGAATTCGAGGACAAGTTCTATCCGGGCAAGCCGCAGAATCCGTCGCTCTTTTTCGACGCGGTCAAAAGGCGCGAGTCGATCGTCCAGAGCTACGAAGGGACCTGCTCGCGCGGCAGAGGCGCTTTCATCATCGGACCCGCGAACGTCTACATTTCCGACCCTTTCTACATTTTCCGCATTCGTGGAGAGGTCGACATTCGAAGCGACCTGCTTGTGTATCCGAAGCCGGAGGATTTGACGAACATCGACGCGCTCCGCACCAAAGCCGCGCAGATCGTCGGCACGGAATGCGTCGATACGAGGTCAGGCCACAGCGCGAACTTTCTCGGCGTGCGCGAGTTTCGCTCGGGAGACAACCCCAGGCACATCGACTTCAGAAACAGCGCGAAGTGCGGCCAGCTCATCATCAAGGAGTTCGAGTATTCATCGTCCATGGACGTGACTATATTCATCGATTTCTTCCGCGGCGCGAGGCTCGGCTTCGGAAGGACCGCAAACCTCGAATACTCGATAAAGATCGTCGCGAGTCTGATCGCGCGGATCGCGGCAGACGGGCATCGCGCGTCGCTGATCGGCGTGAGGGAGAAAAAGCTCGTCTACTGCGAGCCGGCGAGGAGCGAAATGGCGGTGTATTCGATGCTCGAGGAACTCGCGCTTTCGAATTCCGACGGCGGTGTGCCGCTCGAAGAGATCGCGCTCGATCTTTCGGACCACGTATTCTACGGCGGGACCGTCGTGTTCGTCGTCAGCAAGCTTTTCAGTGAGAGCATAGACAAGTGGGCTGTCGCGTTCGCCACCTACAAGGCGAAAGGCGCGAACGCAATCGTCATCAGGATGCTCGAGACGGGTTTCGTCGCTCCGGTGCTGAATCCGAGAATCAGGGCGGAGAAAGCCGCGCTGGAGGAAATCTTCGAGGGCCTTTGCCGGGACTGCGGAGTAACCTTCGTCAGATACCGCAAAAACGATTCGATCGCGGTGCTCTTCGAGGTCGAGGAACTCGAGCCGAATTTCGCCTTCTCGACCAAAAAGAAGGCTATACCGATAGAGGACGACGAGTCCGCGTTTTCATCGGACGTCCCGCGCGCGATCCCGATCGAGATCGACGACCGCAGCGAGGAGAGATCGAGACCAGCGAGGAAGCCTCTGTCGTGGGACTAAGAAATTATCTCAAGCAAGCGACATCGATAATTCGGTGCCGTCAAACGAGACGTTTGACGGCTTTTGCGGACGAGGACGTCCGCGGTCCCAGGTGCCCTCATTTTCGAACGCGTTTCCCGATTTTTCGAAATCGTCTTTGACGACCCGTCTGTAGAAGTTAGAATTCCCTCCCTGAAATCAAGGAATGGATAGGCGGCAAGTTTCGAACGTTTTCGTAATGTCAGGAGTTAACTTTGGTCAAGATAGCAATTCGTAAGGGAGAGTCGTTCGAGCACTCTCTAAAGCGTTTCAAGCGCATCTGCGCGCGCGCTGGCATTTTTTCGGAAAGCAAGAGGATCGCGTATTTCGAAAAGCCCAGCGACAAAAAAAGGCGCAAGGAGAAGGCGAGACTCGCCACAATCAGAAAGTCGCAGTCCGCTGCGAACAGAGGTCTGAGCTAGCCGCGTCTTAAGTTCGGTCGGTGCCCGAGCGGCCAATGGGGGCGGGCTGTAAACCCGCTGGCGTACGCCTACAATGGTTCGAATCCATTCCGGCCGATGATTTTTTTCAGGCAGCAGACGCAAGGTCTGCGCCTGGGAGTGCAGACGTCCCGTCTGCGCAAGCTCCGTAGGATGCGGCCATCTGGTCCACGCTCCCAGGCTTATCCTATGAATGGTCTCCGTCATTGCTCCGCAAAGATGTGAAGAATTCGCTCCCGCAGCGTCAACCCCTTAGCGGCTTCCGCTAGTGATTCCTCGAACTCCTTCCAGCGCGGAAATCCCAGGTGCCTTTCGACCGCGATAACGTGCTTGCACTGACTCCCGCGATCCGCGAAGTCCTCGCAATCGCACCGCAGTTCGAAGTTCTCCGGGCCTGCGCCCAGGGTCGCATCGACTACGTGCGAACCGTAGCCGGAACTGACGACGAAAGCTCCGTTGTCCGTGGCGACGTCGAGCCAGAGCGAGCGCCTGTACCTTCGCGCGGACTCGGGGAAGAAAATTTCGACGCGATCCGCGCCCGCGGGCTTACCCGGCATCCAGAGGTCCGACTTGATCAGCGCGTTCGCGTTTTCGATCAGTCTTCGCGCCCGTTTTTCAGAACATCCGATCGCGGATGAAAGTTCCTTCGCATCGAAGAGCGCGAGAGCCTCCGGACTATCGACCCCCGCTCCTGCGAGTTTTGCCGCGTTTTTTTCGCCCACGCCGCTTACCATCCCTATATCGCTCAAGAATTTTCCTTTTCGAACGACCATCCTCGCGGCGCCGAACACCGCGCGCAGACTTCTCAGTTTCGACGGTTCGAGTTTCGACGCCTCTGCTACTGCAAGAGCCACGTCGAACATTCGATGCCATTCTCCCGCATAAGGCTCCTCGAAAATGAACGAGCCGTCGGGGCCGGAAGACGCGAGAGTCGCGGAAGAAAGCGCGGGAACGACGTCTCTGCCCGTCGTGTCCGGAATCCGAAGCTCGCTCGAAGGTACGTCCAGAAGTTCGCTCCGGATTGCGAACAGCATTCGCGTAATCGTGGCGAGTTCGTGCTCCTCTGGTCTGTACCAGCGGAAGTCGTCCGCCGCGAGCGCAGAGACGAGGAACGCGTCGAAAATCGCAGGCCTTTCGAGTTTCCGGAGCAGGCCGTCGATCGCGCAAAAACACGCGGGCGATATCCCGTGCCGGAGCGCCGCGCGTCCAGCCTTCGTGGGCGCGAGTCTCGCTGGATCGTTCCGTTTCCGCTCGATCATCGATTTTCGGATCAGCTCGTCCGCGATCGTCGCGAACCCGCCCGGCGCGCCGGTCTGCCCGAAAAGCGTCGAACCGTGGAACGTCCGCGCGAGCTCCTCAGTGCGGGTCGAAAGTCCGCACGCGATCTCGACGAGAGTCTGCTCCAAGGTCGCCGATGGCGCGGAAAGCTGGCTTTCGATCGCGCCGACATGTCCGCTCAGATACGAATCCGCGAACGGATTTCGATTGTGAGCGAAGACGAATCCAGCGCCGCGGGAGTCAAGCCCTGGCCGGCCCGCGCGTCCGAGTTTCTGCAGAACGGACCTTGGCGAAAGATGCGTCCAGCCGCCGGCGCGGGGAATCGCGTCGTCGAACACGACGACGTTCCGCGCGGGAAGATTCACGCCCATATCGAGCGTCGGCGTCGCAAACAGCACGCGAAACGTGCATTCGCGAAACGCGCGCTCGACTCCCTCGCGAACGTTCCTTCCAAGACCGGCGTGGTGGAACTCGCAGGAATGCCCGATCTCGCTAAATTTCAGTGCGAGAGTTTCCGCGCGCTTTCGCGAAAGCACGAACACGATCGTCTGCTCGTCCTTTCGCTCCCCAAGTATCCGGACGAGTTTGTCCAGCTTCTCGCGCGGATAAAAATACCGTTCGATTTTCACCTCCAGCGGCACGGGCCGTCTCGAATCGCGAAACGTTTTCGCGTCCAGCCAGCGTTCGAGTTTCGATGTGTCGCCCAGAGTTCCTGAAAGTCCGACGATCCTCGCGAGCGGATTTAGCCTGCGAAAGCGAGAGATCGTCCCCTCCAGCCTTGCGCCGCGGGTATCGTCTTCGAGCAGATGGATTTCGTCGAACACGACAAGCCCGAGCGACGCGATGAACAGCCAGTTTCTCCGCCAGTCGCGGAGGACGAGGTCGAACCGCTCGTTCGTGAAAAGCTGCGCGTCCTTATCGAGAGCGCGCGCCATTTTCGGCGCGCCTCGCCAAAGCGGAGCGAAACTGCGCTCTGGAAACTTCGCTTCGAGACTCGCGAGCCGTTCTTCGAGTATCGACCTGAGCGGCGAGACGTACGCCGCGCGAAGGCCGCGCACTATGGTCTTCTCCATCATCAGTTCCGCGAGCCGCGATTTCCCGCTTCCCGTCGGCATCTCTATCAGAAGGTTCTCCGAGCGATCGAGAAAGCCTTCGCGAATGAACTTCCGCTGCCCCGCGAAGTTACTCGACTTCACGTCGTCTCGCGTTCGCGTAAACCGTTGCGAATCTCGTTTCCGCCGCGGAAGGGTCCTGTCCTTCGATGAATCCGCGGATCAGCCACTTTCCCTCTGATTCCGCGAGGACGATGAACATCTGCCCGCTGTTCGCGCCAGCAATAGTCACCCGCGAGACGCCTTCCGACGGATACTCCACGTCCTGCTTGACCGAAAACGTCCCTGCTGGCGGCGAGATCGACGCGTCGTCCATCCGGAGCAGATTCGCGAGCGCGACCCGTGCCTCCGGAACCATCAGCTCGCCAACGCGGGTCCAGTTAGCGCCTTTGCTGTAGAGAAGGAAGTCCTCGACGGCTTTCCTGACCTGCGCGCTCCGCTCCGCCGCGGGGTCCCTCGCGGGCGCTGCGGGCCTTCCGGGCGCCGGGAACTCGAACGGCTCCGCGCCGCCGGTGCCGCCTCCGTTCGATGCGTCGTCCCCGCCGCACGCGAAAAACGTTATCGCGGCGAGCGCCGCGATAATGAATCTGTGATGAATTCTGTGTCCCCAGGTTTTCATATCTTGTCTCACTTATCTGTTTTGTTCGTGGCACGGGCATCTTGCCCGTGAACCATCGGCGAGACGCCGATGCCACACTTATCCGTTCTGTTCGTCCGAATCGAGGGATTTCTTTTCCGCGCTCAGAATTCCGGAAATCCTCGCGATGGAGTCTTCGATCCGCGCGAGTTCCTTCTCGAGATTTTCGACTTCCGTCCGCTGAGTTTCAAGCCGCGATTTGACGAGCTGGCTAGACGTAGTCAGCTCAGCGAGTTCGAGCGCGAGTTCGCGGTGGGTTTCGAGGCTGAGCGCTCTGTGTTTATCCATTTCCGTCTCGTAGATGCCGAGGAGGCTATCGAACCGTCCGAGGAGTCTGTCGAATCTGTCGTGCGATAATAACTCGATGATCGGGGACTTGTCACGCTTTCGTTTCACGGGGGCCTCGACGAATTTTATCAGCCTGTGGTACGTGATGTCCCAGGTGAACCGCTCCCGCGCGAGTTTCGCCGCGCCTTCCGCGCGACGCTCGGTCTCTCTGTGGTTCTCGATGACTTCGACCGCCGCGGCTCGAATCTGCTCCGCGTCGTCCGGATCCACGAGCCAACCAGCGTTGTACTCCTCGATAAGCGGCGCAAGTTCCGTGTTCTTCGGATGGATCACCGGAAGTCCCGCCCAGAGGTACGTCACCGTCCGCGTCGGGAACGCAAGCTCGCGCTCCGAATTCGTGGTCATCACGTCGATCGCCGCGGTGGACGCGCACAGCTCCGTGACAAGCTCCTCGAAGTTCAGGAGGTCGCTGGCGAGAAGCCTTCCGCTACTACCGATCTTGGAAAGGAATTCGCCCCTCGAAAGCGTGGGCATCGACTTCGTGTATCTCGATCTCGCGTCGAAACCGATGTTGGTCGAGTGGGAGCCGACGATCACGCGGAGTAAACCGTGGTTCCGTTTTTCAAGAAGATCGAGGGTTGTCTTCAGCGCGAGGTGCGGATCCTGCCAGGGCCAGAGCAGCCCGCCGTAGAAGAACGTCGGCTCCTTCGAAGGATGACGCTCCGGAAGCTGCGGATCGAATCCGACCGGCGCGATCTCGACGGGGATGTTCCTATAGTCGACTCCCGCCATCAGAAGCCAGGGTACGTGGTACTTCTTCTGCGCCGCGCTCGACACGAGGAAGAGGTCCGCCATCGAAAGCGCCTGCACCTTCGCGATAACGTTCTGACTGAAGTTCCCGTGGCCGCGGTAGAGGTTTTCGAGGATCAGCGGGCCTGGAATGTCGATCACCGTCGGGAGCGGCACGTCTCCGACCCACGCGGTTAAGGTCCACTGCTCGTAGATCAGGACGTCCGGAAGCAGCCGCGTTATCAGCGACTTCGCGCTGTCCGGCGTGTGCGCGCTATCCTTCACCCACGTCGGCGGATTCTGAAGCTGATCGACAACCGCCTTCGGAAGGGAGAGAATCACCTCGTGGCCCCGCGCCGCGAGAGCTTTCATCATTCCGTGTACACGCACGCCGCCGCCGCCGACGGGAATCCCGAGGCCGGGCACAGGCTCGGTGGAGAAAATCAAAACTCGTCGTCGGACTCTTCCTGGCATTACGAAGGGCAATGATAAACTCCCGCCGCCACGCGCTGAAGCCTGTAATCAGAAATGGGTAACTGTTCACGGGGTAGTTCGCAGTCTATAGCGGGAATCTGTTCGTAGTGTGCTCGTAAGAGCATATTTCCAGATAGTAGAGGATCGAAGAAACGCCTTACGGCGCCACTACGAACGCGAACTGCCATGTGAACAGTTACAGAAATGGATCATTGAGTCGCCGGCTTTTATCAGACCTAAAACGCATCTAAAAGTCGAACGACAGCCTGCGTCCTACATCAACCCTTCGCCGAGGAAGATCGTGCCGCCCGCGACACAGCCTCCCGCGATGAGGATTCCGAAGAAGTGAAGCAGCAGCGACTTCTTGCTGATCCCCCCGAACGCGCCGAGCACGCTGACCGCGCCTCCGCCAAGGAGGAGGTACGACCCGAGTTCGAGTCCCTGCGCCTGTTTCGAAAGCAGAAGCGCGAGCGGAACTATCGCGATCCCGCCGCCGAGCACGCTAAGGAACGTCGTAAAGAACCCCGGCGATTTCCGTTTGAGGAAAAGGAACCTGCCGACGAGAATCACGCCTACCGCCAGCGGCGCGATGAACAGCATTCCGAGCAGGTCGGCGTTCAGAAGCCTCGCGTCCTTCGCGACTCCAGTGACTTTTTCGAGCGCGCCTTCCATCACTCCCCATCCGCCCGAGAAAGTCTGGACGATTACGTTCAGCCCGGAATCCACCGGAGCGTCGCTGCCCCAGGTCACCTGGCCGGTCAGGGTCTTGAAATTCGCGAACGGCATCACGACGCCAAGGATCAGCAGCAGCCCGCCAATGAAGTGCAGGAAGGAGATGAACTTGACTCCCGCGGACTCCGCTTCCTGCGCCTGCCTCCGCTCGGCGAAGGATGAAAGCTGCTCGCTGCTTTCCTCGCTGACTTCGTCTTCGTCGAAGCTGAGGTCGGATTCCACGGACGCGTCCTCGTCCTCATCTGAAATCTCTTCGAGGGAATCTTCGTCGTCGGACTTCTCTTCGTCCTCCTCCGTGATTTCCTCGAGTTCATCGAGTTCATCGTCCTCGTCCGAAATCTCATCGAGTTCCTCGTCCGTCGCGCCGGCTTTGTCTTCTTCTTCGTCGTCTGCGCTTTTCTCTTCCTCATCCTCGTCGATTTCAGACAGTCCGGAAAGTCCGTCGTCGTCCGTGCCGGCTTCTTCGGAGTCGCCCGCTTCTTCGGAGTCGCTATGATCGAGGTCTTCTTCAAGCTCCTTCTCGATGTCCTTGACCTCGCTGTCTGTAACCTCGGATAACGAGAACTCGTCGTCGATCACATCCTCGTCCCCGGAGCCGAGACCTTCCGCGTCGGTAGCGTTCTGGTCCTTCTCTTCGTCGTCAATGAGATCGAAACCCTCCGCGTCCGTCGCGGCACCTTCCTCCTCGGCCTCATCATCCCGGCCCGCGCCTGCGTCCGTCTCGTCCACGCCTGCGTCCGTCTCGTCCGCGGACTTCTCGTCGTCGATCAGATCGAATCCTTCTTCCTCTCCAGAGAGTTCGTCGATGCTCGCAACCTTCTCCACCGGCGGCTCGACGATGCTGTCTTCGAGCGGTTCAGATTCTCCGTCGTCGATCAGTTCGAAACTCTCCTCGTCCGCGGAATCCTTCTCCCCGGACTCCTTCAGATCGAAACCTTCCGCGTCGGTCGCGTCGTCCATTCCGGCACCGGAATGCGCGTGTTCGGGCGTGCCGTCGTCGAAAACGAACTCGTCTTCCACGACATCATCCGCGGCTTTCGACGACGCTTCAAAAGCAGGTTCGTCCCCCGGTTCGAAAGGCTCCTCGTCGGAAGGAAGCTCGTCGAAGCTGAATTCCTCCTCCACGAGTTCTTCCGTGCTCGTTTCCTCGGACTTGTCCTTCGCCGGGGAAATCGGCGCTAGATTCGGATCGCTGAACCTTCCTCCTACGACTGCGTCCTCCTCCGCGAATTCGTCACTGGCGAACTCGTCCGACGACGGGGAGATCATACTGTCGCGAACTTCTTCGTCGCGGACAGGGTCCATTCCGTCCGCGTCGGTGTCAGCCGAAAGCGACGAGGGTTTGTCCGAGTCGACGAACTCTCCCTCCGGGGCCTCGAAACCAGGCGGCGACGCGCTTTCCGTATCTTCGTCCCACACTTCCTCGGTCGCGCTCGGTCGACCGGCGTTCGCGGGCTTCTCGTCGAGTCCCATAAGCGCAAGCTTATCCGCGATCCCGCCGCCCCCCGATGGAACGGAAGAACTCGCGGCGGATTCCGCGCGGCCCATTCTGCGCATCGGAGTCGCGTCGCCAGACTCCTTCAGAGGAATAGTGCTCCCGGCGGGCGCGTCCTCCCGTGCCATCGTTTCCGTCGACTTCACCGCGAAACGTTCGTACTCGCGCCAGATTCCTTCCGCCTGGCGCTTGTTCATCGTTCCCTCGTCGATGAGGATTTCGTCGACCGCTTTCACCGTGTGCAGGGTTTTGAAAAGCGTCGCCTGCACCGCGAGCGCGTTATCGACCTGCTCCTGATCCACGAATCCCTTGCGCACTGCGCGGCGGGCGAACTTCTTGTCCTTTTCCCTTCGATTGGCGTATTCCACCGCGCTCGCGATAGCGTCGACCTTGCGGGTGTCGAGCGCTCCCTGCTCCACGAGGACGTCGGAGAGAGGCCTTCCGCCGCCGCCGTTTTCAAGCTGTTTCATCGCCGCGTCGAGCTGGGACTGCGACACGGCTTTGTTCTTGAGCGCTATCTGGCCGAAAAGTTCGTCTTCCCGAGTTATCATTATCTTCTCCGTGGAACCGTAAAGGGGCGGGGATTCCAAAATCTATTCGCAATCAAGTTCTCGTGCGTGGGGGGAATTCATGTTCAAAAGGTCTCGCTGAAGTCTGACCACGTAACTGCGGTACGCCTCCGCTACCATCGGTCTCGATTCCGATTCCGCGAGTCGATTCAGGCAGACCGCCGCGCGGCAAAGCGCGTGCTCCTTCATCTCCGGAGTAGCGCCGCGGGAATATATCACAACGTTCCGCATATACCATTTCTGCGCTTCCTGGTAGTTCCCCGCGGCGTAAGCGTCGTCGCCCAGAAGGTTCGCGGCGATCGACTTGACGGTGTCGTCGCTGAACCCGACCTCGAATGCCTGACGGAACATTTCGACGGCTTTAGCCTTGTCGTTGTCGGCTTTCAGATAGCAGATACCGAGAAGCGCGAGTGCGCGTCCGTACGTGTCCTTAGCGCTTTCGTTGCTGCGAAGAGATTCGAGGATTCTTTCGAGCTTGGCTTTCGCCTGGGCGTAGTCCTCCTGCTGGACCGCGATCCACGCGTCCCAGAATCCGCCCGTAGCTTCGAAACCCGGAAGCGACGCAAGGGACGAGAAGCTGTTCCGCGCCCTCGAAAGCTGCCCGAGCGCGACCGCGGCTTTCCCGGACATCTCGAGCGCTTCCGCCTTGAACCATGTGTTCGCGAAAGCCTCGATGAACTGATCGCAGGAACTGATGGTCTGTTCGTGCCTTCCACGGGCTTCGTTGCTCCGGCAGATCAGATACCAGCTTTCCTGTTTGTCGACGTCGGTGGAACTGCGGGATTCGAGCGCTTCCTTCGCGCGGATTTCGACCTGGTTGAAATCGTTCGCCGCGAAGGCTTCGAACGCGGTCCGAAGCGACCTCGCGCGGCTTTCGTCCGCGCGCTCGAAGTAAGGCGGTGCGAGGTCGGAACGCTGAACTTCCATGCGAACGCTCTGCCCGCTGACTTCCCTCGTCAGAGTGATCGCCGTGAACGAAAGGCCAGTGATCTCGCCTTCGAGCGGATCCCCGCCCTTCTTGTAGACCTTGTCTGCAAGAGCTATCTGGCTGAAAGCCGCGACGATCAGCATGGCGAAAAGCGCCTTGTGAACTGCATTCTTCATTTTGATTTTCCCTGATTATCGAGCTTGCGATTCACGCCTTGACTTGTCTTCTGGCCCGATCGCAAAAGCCTGAGCCATGCGGTCACGGGCGCTGTTCGCCGGGCGTTTATAATTCATTTCCGGATTATAGGACGGGCTATTTACAAGTCAAGGCAAATGAACGCCTGCTCTGCCAAAAGTATGCGCGCCAGCGAAGCTGCGATCCGTCCTCCGTTTGTAGGAACGAATTCGATGGATTTTTGTTCGGAATTATGGAAGTCTTGGCTTTTCATCCTACGCTGAGCGAACAATGTCGGCGATGGATCGCGTGATCCCGGGAGAGGGCAGAAAAATGGTCAAATCGACTTTAATGGAGCAATACGAGCGAGGCGTCAGAAAAGGGGAGGCTCGCGGGGAACTCAAGGGAATCCTCAAAGGAGTCTCGCTCGCGATAGAAGCAAAGTTCGGACCTTCCGGCAGACGGCTGATAAAACTTGTCTCCGATATCGAGGAAGTCGAGAAAATCGAAAAGATCGGCAAGCAGATACTGAAAGCTGAAACAGTTTCACATCTGAAGGAGTTCATAGAGTCCCTTTAGGAGGCGCAAAATAATAAGTTTTACAAAATCACGCTCAGATTTATGTCAGATTCGTTTTGCGCGAGAGAGCGAAACCGGAAGCGTAGCCGTAGTTCCGGTGAGGATTTCGTGACCGAGCGCGAAGCAAAGATGGCGTGAAGATGTGATGGGAGATGTATAAGTTATTATTTTACGCCTCCTTAGCTTTGCCGGTCAACCTTTCAAAGAGTCTGTAGCCAATTTCGACTGCAATCGCTATCAGAACCATCACCGGCGTGAACCTCATAAACGACATGTCGTTCTGCACCACCCAGAACGACGTCCGTTCGTACGAAAACGGCGCGAACGGCATCATCTGTCCGACGCCTTCGAGATGGTATTCGAAATAGTCGAGGAATATGTGCGCGAACCCGCCGAGCAAAAGCACGAAGAATACGGTCTTACGCTGCCTCTCGACGAACAGAAACGACAGAAGATAACACACGACGATCCAGCCGATCGGAGTCTGCACCGGCACCGGAAAATACGGAGGAGTCTTCAGAATGTCCGCCATGAACTTCGTGATGACGTCCGGAACCACGTTTCCGAAGGCCCACAGAAAATAAGTCGTCGAAGTCACCGGCGCTGAGAGTCCGAGCGAACCGACAGGCTTCGCGAACAGCGGACGCACCAGCCTCCTGGTCGAGAGCGAAAAACAAAGATGAGCCAGCGCGTCGGGCATTTTTTCTTCGATCGTGTAAAATGGAACGGTGCGAGCCGGATTCTATGAGGCTGCTTAAAACCGAATTCTAATCGACGGATGAAGGCCGGAAAAAGCTTTCGATCTTCACCTCGGATCCGAAAGTGCAGATAACCGCCTCGCCGACTTCGAATCGCTCGCGGTATATCTCAGCGAGGTCGCGGCCCTTCAGATGGAAGGTGTAGATCGCGATCGGATCCCGGTGGCTCACCGCCACAATCGTTTTGCCGGGGCTTTCCAAAGCGACTTCGCTCGAAAACGAATCCATCCGTTCGACGATCTCCGCGAATGGTTCCACGTTCGGGTCGCTCCCTGGCTTTTTCGTGTGCGGAACGTCCCAAAGCGTCCCGAACTTGCTTCCCTCGTAGTGTGGAATCCCCGTTTCTATCAGTCTGTCGTCAACGACGGGCGAGATACCAATTTTCGAGGAGATTATCGCCGCGCTTTCCAGCGCCCGTTCGAGCGGCGAGCAGTATAGTCCGTCGACATCCGCGTTTTCGCTCACGAACCCGGCGAACTCGGAAATCTGCCCCCGGCCTTTTTCGCTGAGTGGAAACCCCGGCAGCCTTCCGTAGAGGATTTCATTCGGGTTGTAGACTTCGCCGTGCCGGACGAAAATTATTTTCGTGGTCATCGGGTTAGTTTAGTCTGTGAGCGCGTCCCGTGGCAGAAAATTTATTGTGAATTCGACGGCCGGAGAACGCAGAGTTAAACTCTCTGCAGGAATCATCCTCGGAGCCAGCTCTGGAACCAGAGATTAAAAAGCCGAATATCGTCAGAAAGATCTTCGGGATTCTTCTTCGCGTCATAATCGTCGCGGGGGGATTCTGGATTCTCTACTATCAGGATGCGTTCACCTTCGAAGGACTCGAAAGCGCCGCGAAGCTGGTTGTAAAGCCGCTGACGTGGGCTTGCATTTTCGTTTACGTCGTGTCGCACTACTTTGGAATGGCGTTTCGCTGGCAGATTCTGCTTTCGGTCAAACCTCACGACATTTCATTCGCCCGCTCGGTCAAACTGATGTGGATCGGCGATTTCTACAGCCAGGTGATCCCTGGCACCATCTCAGGCGACTTCGTAAAGGCTTATCTCGCCGCGAAGAATTCGAACGATCGCGCCAGGGTCGCACTCAGCGTTCTGGTGGACCGAATCGCGGGCCTCGTCGGGCTGCTGACTCTCGCCTTCGTCACCGTGTGCTATCTGTATTATTCGGCGGAGCATCGAGATGAACTTTTTCACATGCTGGTCATATTGCTTGGATGCATGGTCGCCTTCATCCTGGGAAGTTTGGTGTACTTTTCATCTAAAGCGCGCAGAATTCTTCGAATAGATAAAATTATCGCTAAGTTGCCGTTTTCTAGCTTTCTGAAGTCCGTCGATGCCGCGATTTTGATTTATAAAGACCACAAGGCCAGGATTTTCGTCTCTGTGGGCCTTTCTATTCTGATTCAGCTTTTTGGACTCGGGGCGTTCTACTTCGCCGCAGCGGATATTGAAGTGAACGGCGTTACGTTCGCAGAACAAATATCTTTGTATGAATTTCTTGCAGTTTTAATTGTTATGATAATAGTTTCAGTCGGGATTCCCGTCCCCGGCGGCTGGGGTGCGGGCGACGCTCTTTTCGCCGGCGTCGCACTGAGTCTTTTTAACGTTGAAGCATGGATTTCCACACCTGCGTCTCTTTTCATCAGGGCAATAATTTTGTCCACTGCTCTTTTTGGTGCTATACTGTATCTGTTCGAAAAAGACAAGGTAAAGATATGAAACCACAAGTATGAAGGAGTTATCATGTCACTTCCTCTGACCAGGTCGCTTTTCCAGCCGCAGGAAAGAAGAGAGTACCCAAGAGAAGAAACCAACGGACAATTTTCCTTCAAAATCACAAAAGTGCGGTCGGGAACCTTTCACGGCAATCCGCAGGGAGACGCCGAGATACTCGACGTAAGCAAGGGCGGGCTTAAGTTCAACACAGAGCTTGCCGTCAGCCGGGGAATGCAGATTCTCGTGACGGAAGACGAACGCGGCTCGATCGGAAAGGGCCGGTACATCAGAATCATCCGCGTCGATCTCGACGGCAAGAACAGGGTCTGCGCCGCGGAGTACGACAACAAGTAGGCTTGTAGCCTGCACGTTTGTCGTTTACAATTCGGGTATGCGAGGCATACTTTCGATAACCATTCTTCACGTCACCGATCTGAGCGCGTCGAAACAACTGTTTCTGGACGGCTTCGGGTTTCCCTGTACAGTCGACGACGATGACGATTACGTGGAGTTCAGTTGCGGCAAAACGAGGCTCGGGCTGAAAAAAATCTCGGATGAGTTCGTGACTGGAAAACAGAAGGTCGAGCTTTACTTCCACGTTCAGGATGTCGAGGCGATTTTCGCAAAGCTCGTCGAAACGGGGGCGACCTCGATCTCCGCTCCAGCGAGAATGCCGTGGGGCGACCTCGTCGGATACGTTTCGACGGGAGACGGCCACGTCATCGCTATCGCGTCGAGCGAGCGTATTAAAGGCTCCGGCAGCGGCGAATTCGAGAGCGTCCACCCTCAGCCGAGCGACGGCTAACGACGTGCGAGGCGTTAGCGAGGGCGAAAGAATTACGTTGGCGCCATTCGCATCTACTGATGGTGGTGCAGGCTTTCCTGCAGGTACGGATCGCCGGACGGGACGAGGTTCGCCTTGCCGAGGTAGGTGAACGTCGCGAGTACGAACATTCCGATCGCGCCGAGGAAGATTCCGATTTCGGTCCAGCCGAACACGGGTGCGCTGTAGTACGCGGGGAACACCATCAGGTAGAGGTCCAGCCAGTGTCCGACGAGAATCACCGCGCTTGTCGCGAACATAATGTTCATGTTGCGCTTGTTCGGTCTCGGAAGCAGCGCGAAGAACGGCAGCACCCAGTTCACCCCGACGTTCAGGAAGAACAGGAACCGATACTCGCCGTTGAATCTGACTTCGTAGTAGCCGACCTCTTCGGGCATGTTCGAGTACCAGATAAGCATGAACTGGCTGAACCAGATGTACGCCCAGAACGTGCTCATGCCGAACATCAGCTTGCCGAGGTCCTGGAAATGCTCTTCGTTGACGAACGTCAGATAGCCGCGACGTTTCAGCAGGATCGTGATCATCGTGATCATAGCGAGACTCGAAACGAAAAGCCCCGCGAAGCAGTACACGCCGAAGATCGTAGAGAACCAGTGCGGCTCGACGCTCATTATGAAATCGACGCTCGCCGCGGAGAAGCTCAGTCCGAATAGCGGCAGGAAAATGCTCGACACCTTCAGATTGGCTTTCGTGTGGCTGACGTTCTTGTCCATATCCTGCTTGCGCGAATTCTTGACGAGAAGGTTCGCAAGCCCGATCCAGATGAGCAGGTAAAGCACCATCCGCACGTAGAAGAAATTCTTGCTTAGCCACCAGGATTTAGAATCGAGAATTTCGTCCGCGGCGCGAAGCTCGTCTGCGCTCTCTTCGCCCTCGGCTGAGCCGGTCTTCTCGTGGGCTTCCGACTTGTGCGCCGGCGCGCTGTAAACCGGAGAAACCATCAGCGGACTGCTGCCGCCTTCCGTGGCCGCACCGCCTTCTTCGTGGGCCGCCTCGGAAGGATGCCTCGGAAGGGACCAGCTATAAAGGTAGCTCATGCCGAGAACCACCACGATCGTCGTTACGATGGTGATCGGAAGCGCCTTGGTCATCGCCTCCGGAATCCTGCGGACGACGACGCTCCAGCCCGCGCCCGCGACGTACTGCAGCGCGATCCAGAACGCGCCGCCCAGCGCGAGCGTCAGAAGATAGAAGTGTGAGACGAGGACGTTCGCGAAAGCTCGCAGTTCGCCGGCTTCCTGGAAATACTGCCAGAGAAACGTGATCGCGCCTATGACTATCATTGCTATCGCGGCGTTCTTCATCCTTGGCGACGTTTTGTAGGTGACGTTTTCGACGTGTGCGTCAGACATTTATTTCCCTCTGCGAAAATCTTTCTGCAAACCTGTCTTCTACCTTCTATGCGCTACTGCGCCGGTTTTTCCTCCGTGCGCAGGTAACGAATAATCTTCCATCTGTCCTCGGGAAGAATCTGCGCAGCGTACCCCGGCATCAGTCTCGCGGGTCCGCCGCGGCTGATGATGTAGTAAAGCGTTCCGTCCGGATGCTTCGCGGTTAGAGGCGAAAGATCGAGCGCCGCGACGCCGAACTCTACCAGCGGTCCGGGCTTCCCTGAGCCAAGCTCTCCGTGGCAGACGAGGCAGTAGGTCTCGAACATCTTCTGCCCGCGCGCGAGAACCTTCCGCTCTTCCGCGCCCGGGTCGAATCCCTCCGGAACCTCCGCAAGCGCGAGCGGCCTCAGCTTCGCCGGCATCTGGATGGTCTCCCCGGCGTACCTCATCTCGTCGAAGAAGCTCGCGAGAATCGTTCCCGCGGGCGGATTCAGCACCAGCGGCGCGTGCCCCCTTGCGACTGTTCCGGGCACTTCGTTCTGAAGCGTCTGCCCGTTGGGAAGAACGTCGTACAAGGCGCCGCCGAAAGCCTCGTGGGCGACGGAATACTGCATCTCCGTAAATATTTCCCAGTTGCGCTGCTCAGTGTCCGCGTTGACAAGTAACGCGACCGCGAAAAGCAGAAGGCAGGGTCCGAGCGCAATTCCAAGTCTGATAAGCGAAATCATTTCTAAACTCTCGATGTCGATTAAGGAGGCTAACTCCTAATGATGAGTCGTTTCGGTTTGATGGACGGGACCAGAACCCGGCGCTCCCTCCGCGACGGTTAGAGTGTCTTCAAGCCTTTCCTCGATGTGCGTGGCGCCGAAATCCGCGAAAAACGGCTGAAGGTCCTTCGCGGTGATCGTGGCGGAATCCGCCTTCAGAACCAGCGCGAACTTGTCGTTCGTGACGCTCGGCAGCAGGAAGTCCGGCTTCTTGAATGGAAACAGCTTGCTCCGCGCGAACAGCACCACGATGCTTCCAAGACCGCCGAAAAGGACCGCGCATTCGAACGTGATCGGGATGTACGCCGGCAGCGAATTCAGCGGCTTGCCGCCGATCACCGCGGGCCAGTCGACCATCGTGATGTACATCTGGCCGAAGACCGCGCCGAGAGCACCAAGCATTCCGAAAATGAAGCATACCCAGGTCATCCGCGAGAACCGAAGGCCCATTGCCTCGTCCATCCCGTGCACCGCGTACGGCGTGAACACGTCGACGATGGTGTGCCCGCTCTCGCGGGATTTCCTCGTCGCTCCGAGGATGTCGTCCTCGTGCTCGAAATATGCAACTACGTATGTTTGACTCATCTCACACTACCTTGTTTATGTAACTCTTCAGCACAGAGACGCGGTTTACGCAACTCTTCAGCGCGGAGCCGCAGAGAGCGCAGAGACTCGCAGAGAATTAATTACTTTTGCTTTTTCAAAACTTGTATCATTCATCTTTATTGGTTTCTTACTGAATGGATATGATAACCTAATTTTTCACTCTTCAAGAATTCTTTTGCTTCATCAGTATGAAAATCTTCTGCTGGTAACAATACGTTGTTTCGATTCTCGTTTGATAGGGAAACAATGAACTTGATTGGATACTTTTTAGAATTTCTTTCAATATAATAATTGTCTATCTTTCGATCGTCTGGAATAGGTCGTCCGTTGTCAATTTGAGTCATTGTCCACTCAATGTCTTCTCTCTGGATGTTATCCGGAATTGCCATACTTATTAACCCTTTTCTTCTCTGCGTTCCTCTGCGTTCTCCGCGCCTCTGCGCTGAAGAATTGCGCTAATCACTGTTTGCCATTTTCCTAAATTTCATATACGTCTCCGCGCTGAAGAATTGCGCAAGTGATACTTTTAAGGATTATTCCCTGAAAAATTGCGCAAGTAGTACTTTCAAAGATTATTCACTCTTCTGACAATTCCATCCTTAAGCCATTCAACGTTGAAATTGATTAACAGTCCTACTTTCCAGTTTCCAATTTTCAGATATGTACTAATTTGCGACTTGTGTACCTTTTCAATTTTGTCAACTGACTTGCACTCTATTACCACTACCTTTTCAACAAGAATATCTACCCTATAGCTATCATCTAATTGCAATCCCTTGTAAACGATTGGCAGCTTCACTTGACGTTCAAATTCGATTCCTCGCAACTCCAGTTCATGACATAAGCAATGTTCATACGCAGATTCAAGCAGACCGGGGCCTAAAATTTTATGAACTTCAATCGCTGCTCCAATTATTCTCTCCGTTAAATTATTTAATTCCGCCTGTTCCATCAATCCCTAAATTCTCTGCGAGTCTCCGCGTTCTCTGCGTCTCTGCGCTGAAGAATTGCGCTAATGCTCCTTATTTCTCGTATTGGCGTACGATACCACGCTCTTCACCTCGCCGATCGAGATCATCGGCAGCACCCGGCAGAAGATCAAAAACAGCGTGAAGAACAGTCCGAACACGCCGATCAGGGTCATCACCTCGATCTTGGTCGGAACGTACCCCGTCCAGTTCGACGGCAGGTAGTCCCTATGGAGACTCGTCACGATGATGACGAAGCGCTCGAACCACATGCCGATATTGATGAAGATCGAAATAATGAAAACCCACTTGACGTTGGTCCTTAGCTTCTTGAACCAGAAAAGCTGCGGAGTGATCACGTTGCAACTTACCATTATCCAGTAAGCCCACGCGAACGGGCCGAATGCGCGGTTAAGGAACGTGAACCGTTCGTAGATGCTTCCCGAGTACCACGCGATGAAAAACTCCGTGCCGTAAGCGAGGCCGACCATGGACCCCGTGAGCAGCGCGATCTTGCACATTCTTTCGATGTGCGTCGTCGTTATGTACTCGTGAAGGTTCAGCACTTTCCTTGCGATGATCATAAGCGTCAGAACCATCCCGAATCCGCTGAACACCGCGCCCGCGACGAAGTACGGCGGGAAGATCGTCGTGTGCCAGCCCGGGATGACGCTCGTCGCGAAGTCCATACTGACGATGCTGTGCACCGATAGCACCAGCGGCGTCGCTAGACCCGCAAGGAGCATGTAAACCGTCTCGTAGCGAGACCAGATTCGGTTCGATCCGTTCCAGCCGAGGCTGAGGACGCCGAAAATGAACTTCTTGATCTTGCTGGTGGATTTGTCGCGGATCGTCGCGAGA
Organism: Planctomycetota bacterium; assembly: GCA_024653775.1. Lineage (GTDB taxonomy): Bacteria > Planctomycetota > UBA8742 > JACQVU01 > JANLHZ01 > JANLHZ01. Next base: position 20,550 of record JANLHZ010000126.1, read on the forward strand.
TCGGGTATCAGCCCGACGTACCAGAATCCGGCGGAGACGAGGAAGTACGTGGAGATCGCGAACACGTCCCACAGCAGCGGCGACCTCGGATTCGGCCAGAGCGAGCCGCGGGTATTCGGATACGGACCGACCCAGAACGCGAGCCACGGACGGCCCATGTGGATCAGCGGGAAGAGTCCCGCGCACATTACCGCGAAGAGCGTCATCGCTTCCGCGCTGCGGTTGATCGACGTCCGCCACTTCTGCCGGAAAAGGAAAAGAATCGCGCTGATGAGCGTCCCGGCGTGGCCGATTCCGATCCAGAAGACGAAGTTCGTTATGTCGAAAGCCCAGCCGACGGAAGTGTTCAGCCCCCAGGTTCCGATGCCGACGAGCACCTGGTAGGTGATCGCGCCGATTCCCATCATAAGCGCGCTGAACGCGACGAGGAACGCCAGCCACCAGCTTTTGCTTGGAAGCCTGTTCATCGGCCGGCAGATTTCATCGGTGATCTGCCCGAGACTTTTGTTTCCTTCGACTAGTTTGACTCTCAGCGGAGAATAATGCGCACTCATTTCAAGCCCCCTCTCCACCGTTCGCGGTTTTGCTGTCGTGCCTGACCTTCGTCAGATAGCCCACGGAAGGGAGCACGCCGATTTCCTCGAGCACTTTGTACCTCCTCGGATCGTCCATCAGTTTCGAAACTCGACCGTTTTTGTCGTTCATATCGCCGAAGACGATTGCGCTCGTCGGGCAGCTCTGCTGGCACGCGGTCTGGATTTCGCCGTCGCGGACCTTGCGTCCTTCGCGGCTCGAAATGCTCTTCGCGTCCTGAATCCTCTGCACGCAGAAGGTACACTTTTCCATCACGCCGCGGGTGCGGACGCCTATGTCCGGATTCAGGACGAGATTTTCTATCGGATCCTCGCGCGGATACGTGAACCAGTTGAACCTCCGCGCCTTGTACGGGCAGTTGTTCGCGCAGTACCTCGTTCCGACGCAGCGGTTGTAGGCCTGATCGTTAAGACCCTCGTCGCTGTGGCTCGTCGCCATCACCGGGCAGACCGTTTCGCAGGGGGCGTTGTCGCACTGCTGGCACATCATCGGCTGATGGACCGTTCCCGGATTATCGGCGTCATCGGAGAAGTAGCGGTCGATCTTGAGCCACTGCATCGAGCGGTGAGTCCGGATTTCCTCCTCGCCGACGACGGGGATATTGTTTTCCGACTGACACGAAATGATGCAGGCGCTACAGCCGGTACAGACGCTCAGGTCGATCGCAAGTCCCCAGTGGTATCCTTTCGAATAGTCGTGCCCGGACCAAAGGGTTCCGAGTTCGTGTTCGTGCTCGTTCCCTGCTTTCGGGTTCTTTTCGTATTCGCTGAACGTCGTTTCGAGAACGATCGGTCGGTGCTCGATTGAAGCGTGCTCCTGGGTCTGCGCGGGCTTTACGTGCGCGCCGGTCTTTTCGACCTTCACCGGAATTCCCTTGAGCCGGGTTCCGTTCGATTCGGCCTGGGACTTGCCGAAGACGAAGACGTTCGCGCCGACCGTCTCGCGCTCGTTTTCCTCCGGGAACCTTCCAACGAGACCGCGCGCGTACTTCCCCGCGTTCTTCCTTCCGTAGCCGATGGCGATCGCGATGGATTTTTCGTGCTGACCCGGCATTGCAAGCGCGGGGACTTCGATGCTCGCGTCGCCTTCCGTCGCGCTTACCTTCACGATGTCTCCGTCGCGGATTCCCGCCGCGTCCGCGTACTTCTTCGAAAGCAGCGCGTAGTTGCCCCATGTGGTCTTCGTGACTGGGTCGGAGCCTTCCTGCAGCCAGGGGTTGTTCGCTTCCTTTCCGTCGCGCATCATCACGCTCGAATACGCGGTAAGTTCCAGCGTTCCTTCCGGAAGCGACGATTCCCTGCGTGTTCCCACGCTTGACGAGCGCAGAGACGCGACATTCGTCTGTGTTTTGACGGCATCCGTTTGGAAGAACCCGTCGTGGACGATCTGATCGAACAGCCGCGTGAACTCCGGCCTAAGCTGAATCGTTCCTTCGAGAGTCTTCAGTTCGCCTTGCAGGTAATCGTAATGAGACCTCGCGTCGCCAAGCAGCGCGAGGGCGATCTCGGTGAAGCTCCTTGTATCGAAAAGAGGATGTAGCGCCGGCTGCGACATCGAAGTCAGCCCTGGAACGGGCTGCGTCATCCCCCAGCTTTCGAGGAAATGGCTGAGGGGAAGAGCAATCCCGCAGGCCGCGGCGGTTTCGCTGTTTGCGGTGGAGATCGACACCGACGTCCCGGCGTTTTTGATCGCTTCCGCGAGTTCTTTTCCCCGTGGATGAGCGTACACCGGATTCGTATCGCTAAAGATGACAACATCCACCGAACCAGCCGCGAGATCGGTTATCAGCGCTGGAATCGCCGCGTCGTCCGACCTGAAACGTTGGTCCGGCTCGGTGATGACGACTGTTTTCTCATAGTTTTCGAGGTGGTGGTTCAGGACGTTGACAAGTCTCTGGACCTCTACATCGTCGCTTCCGCTGATTACGAGCGACTTGCCGCGGTGCTTCATCAGGTCGCTGACGATGTTATCGAGAACATTCTGATCCACAGGAGAATTCACCGCGCTCGCGGGAATGACTGTCCCAAGTTCTCGCTGAACCATTTCGATCAGCAGGCTGAGCAGGTTGGCGAAATCGCCATGAAGGAGTTTTACCCGAAGGTCCGCGTTCGAGCCGGTCATGGACATTGCCGGTTCGACCTGCACATGCCGGCAGCGCTCCGGACTGTCGTACCGTTCCGCGGTGCGCGAGACGTGGAGCCTGCGCCTCTCCGCGTATCCGGCGCTGAATTCAACCGGGGAAATCCATGTGCCGAGGAAATCCGCGTCGAAGCTCAGAATGTAGTTCGCGCGGTCGAATTTGTACTGCGGAATATCGAAGACGTCGTGAGTCAGTTTGTGCGCATTGCGGATCGCATCGTAAGATACGGCGTCCCACTCGAGCACTTTGCCCGCCGCGAAACCTTCGACGAGCTTTTGCGCGAGATCCCTCGGCTTCGAGGCGAAGCTGCTGCTGACGATTCTGACGCTTCCCCGTCCGTTCTTCGAGGCGCTCAGCGCGGCTCTGATCTTCGATACCGCTTCGTCCCAGCCGACTTCCTTGTCTCCGTCGCGGGGCTTTTTCAAACGCTCCGAATCGTAGAGACTTCTGGTCTGCGCCTGCCCGACTGAGCAGAGGCCGCCCTTCGAGATCGGGTGATCCGGATTGCCTTCCATCTTTATCGGGCGTCCGTCGCGGTTTTTCACTATCACGCCGCAGGAGGCGTTACACCCGCCGCAGGTGGTGGCGTAATAGTACGCAAGTCCCGCTACTACCGTCTCTGACGCGCGCGCAAGCGGCTTGGCATGTTGCTCCGGACCGCGGGCGCAGCCGTAGAGCGTCGCCGCCGCGGCGACCGCTGCGGTAGTCTTGAGGAAATCTCTGCGGTCGGTCTTGAACTCGGCGGATTCACCCGAATCCCCCGGTTTCAGGTCGAAACTTTCCACTCGCTCCGAATACGACGGAACCTGCTCGTGCAAGGAGTCGAGGTAATCTTTCGATCTTTCAAGCTCTCCGAAACTTTTCCAGTATTTTTTCATGTCGAATTATTAACTGTTAATTATTAATTACTAATTGTTAATTACTTGTCAGCGGTGACATCCCGAGCAGTTTTCCGGCGCGTGGACCTCGCCGTATTCCTCGGGCTGGTTCTTGTTGACGTCTCTGTGACAGTTGATGCACCATCCCATCGAAAGGTCCGATTCCTGCTGGACCTTGGTCATTATCGCGACGTTTCCGTGGCAGGTTTCGCATGCGACGTTCTTTCCGACGTGGCTCGCGTGACTGAAATACACAAAATCCGGCAAGTTATGAATTTTCACCCACTCCATCGGCTTTCCGCTTGTGTAGCTCTCCTGGAGCTTTGCGATAAGCGGGCTTGCCGTCAGGACCATCTTTTCGTGGCAGTTCATGCAGACGCTCGTCGGCGGGATTCCCGCGTGTCTCGAACGCTCCGCGCCGAAGTGGCAGTAGAGGCACTGCATCTCGTGCTTTCCCGCGTGGAGCTGGTGCGAGTACGGAATCGGCTGTTCGGGCGAGTAGCCCGTGTGCTCGCCGACGAGGCGGAAGTCAGCCGATGCGACCACGGCGAACAGTCCGAGAAGAATTCCGACCGCGCCGACAACGATAGCCACCTGGTTGTTCATGCCTTGTAATCTCTACTATCGTCAGGTGTCCGCGCTCGAATTTGGGCCTGGATGCTCGCCTGACTTATTTTTGTGACAAAACCTTGGTGATATTATAAAACCGAAGGAGAGAATAATTTAGTTAATGAATAATGCTTGGCGTTCTCAAGAAAAAATTAAAAAACAGTGGTCGATAGTCAGTAATCGGTAGTCAGAGAATTTTCTGACTACCGACTACAGGTCATTACGAAGTTCAGCAAGGAATCTCCGCGCCCTTCCTGGCATAGTACCACCAGTTGACCGCGAGACAAGAAGCGTAGTACACCGCGAACCCGTAGAGCGCGTACTCGGGCCGTCCGGCCTTGATCTGGCTTCCGACGATCATCGGGATTATGAATGCGCCGTACGCGGCGACCGCGCTGGTCCAGCCGAGAACCGGTCCCGCCTGCTCTTTGGAGAAGATAATCGGGATCATCCGGAACGTGGAGCCGTTTCCTATGCCGGTAGTTGCGAAGAGAACGATGAACGTAATAAGGAACGGATAGAAAAACTCTTCCGGAGTCTGCGAGTGCCTTGCCTGATCGACGAAGTACCCCGCGAGTATCGTCGCGCCGACCATTATCCATGTGTCCCACTGTGTGACCTTTGCGCCGCCGAGTTTGTCGGAAAGCCAGCCCCCGACCGGGCGGATCAGCGCGCCGACTCCCGCGCCGAGGAAGATAAAGGACGCCGTCACGGGCGCGTTCGGGTTCTTGATCGGCTCTGGAAGCAGGTTGCCGTCAGCGCCCACATAGATGAATCCGAAGACGTTGTCGATCAGCGCGGGGAACGCGTTCGAATAGCCGATGAACGATCCGAAAGTCATCACGTAGAGCCAGGTCATGGTCCAGTTGTGCTTGTTCCTGAAGATCGCGAACTGTTTGACCAGCGGCTCCCTGATGGCGGTCGGCGTTCCAAAGCGCATCATTCCGAGAGTGATCAGAATGACGATGGCCATAAGGACGAACGTCCACGTAATCTGGTCCAGCGGGAAATCATTCCCGGATTCAGGCGGTTTCTCCGGATCGATGAAGTAGTCGGTCGTCTTGGACCAGTAAAGCAGGTAGGCGCCGATGCCCGCGCCGGCGAATCCGATAATTTCGAGCCAGAAATACTTGAGCCATCCGAAAACGGTCTTGCCACGGTAGTGCATCGGAAGGTTGCACATGAAAATCCACGCGAGAATCGCGAGCGTGGACATTACGGGCACCCAGATGAACGCGGCGTTCTGGACGAACACGGGCGAGGCGCCTTCCTTTGCGACGTATCCGTCTCCGGCGAAGTCGCCGAACGCGCCGAAGGTTACGATCCACGGAATGAGAAACTGCATCACGCTGACGCCGAGGTTCCCGATGCCCGCGTTAAGCCCGAGCGCGAGTCCCTGCATTCTCTTCGGGAAGAAGAAGCTGATGTTCGACATGCTCGATGCGAACGCGCCGCCTCCGACTCCTGCGAGCACAGCGAGTATCACGAACACGTAGAACGAAGTCGTCGGATCCTTCAGAGCCATGCCCGCGGCGAAGGCGGGAAGGATCATCATGACGGTCGTGAGGAACTTGACGTTGCGACCGCCGCAGATGGCGATCATGAACGAGTTAGGGATTCGGAGCGTCGCGCCCGCGAGTCCAGCGATTGCGGGAAGTAGCATTATCAGCGATTCGTAGCCGCCCTTGTCGAGGAGTTCGCCGCCTATCCGGAAGTTGAAAAGCACTCCCGGATGATCGAGCGCCTCGCCCACCTTTCCGTCCCTGAGCGCGGCAATGCTGTCGAAGTGTAGCTTCGAGATCATCTTCGCGACCATTCCCCAGATAATCCATGTAGCGAAGCCGCATAGCAGGTTCGGGATGGAGACCCAGAGGTTTCGCGTCGCGACGGTCTTTCCCTCCGTTTCCCAGAACTGCTGGTCTTCGACATCCCATCTTTCAGGTGTTTTTGCCATTATAAATCCTTCGAACAAGTTTCCGTGCAAACAATCCCTCGCCCGGAAGAGAGGGAACCTTCGTCACACCGCGGCAAGCTCCTCTTTCTCCACCTTGGCGGCCTCCTCGATCACGTCGTCGTGATGGGTCTCCGCGAAGGAACCCTTCGGCTCGTCGAGGAAGAGGCACGCGACCGTGCATACCAGCGCGCAGATTCCGATGAACAGGAAGAATTCGCTCGGCTCCACGAAGCTGAACACCGTCAGAAAGGTGACCGCGCCGACGTTTCCGTACGCGCCCGCCATTCCCGCGACCTGTCCGGTGATGCGCTTTTTGACGAGCGGCACCATTGCAAAGGTCGCGCCTTCGCCCGCCTGGACGAAGAACGAGCACAGCATAACGATCGCCACCGCTAATATCAGCGGAAGCGGCGTCACGTCCGCGGCAGCCGCGGATCCATCCACTGGGAACCCGGCGAGAGCGCGTCCGTCGAGCAGCGCCATTAGCAGGTATCCAACGGCGAGTCCCCCCGTCAGCACGGTGAGCGTTTTCTTGCGCGACCCGAGTCGATCGGAAAGGAACCCGCCCATCGGCCTTGCGAAGAGGTTCATGAACGCGAAGGAACCCGCGAGCCAGCCCCCCCACTGCGGATCGAGCGCCCAGGTTGTCACGAAGAACACCGGGAGCATCGATACTACGGCAAGCTCGCTTCCGAAGTTGCAGAAGTATGAGAAGTCCAGGACCGCAACCTGACGGAAGTGGAACTTCTCCTTCTCCGGCACTCCCTCGCGAAGGCGCTGCACGTTCACCTCCCAGATTTTGTAGACCTGCAAGGCGAATAGCCCGAACAGCAAGCCGTAGACGATGTGCGCGACCTGCGTCGGGAGGAAGTACTCCGGATTCCCCGCCGCGTCAAGCCCGGTTTCGAAGGTCTGGAGCTTGAAGGTCATCAGGACGAGCGCGCCGAACATCGGGATCTGCATTAAAATAAGACCGACGTACGACGACCAGCTTGTGACTTCCATCGCGCCGAGCTTCTTGGGACGCTGGTAGGTTTTCCCTTCCGGAGTGTCCTTGACGGTGTAGAAGTAGATGAAGCCGTAGACGAAGAGCAGGATTCCGGTGAACGCGATCGAGTAGCGCCAGCCGTCGTCGCCTCCAAAGGCGTACAGCGCGATCGTGGGCAGGGTCCACGCAGCCGCGGCGCTTCCGAAGTTGCCGAAGCCCCCGTAGATTCCTTCCGCCTCGCCCACGTCCTTCGGGGGGAACCATTCCGAGGTCATTCTGATTCCGATGACGAATCCCGCGCCGACGACGGAAAGAAGCAGACGCGAAATGACGAGCTGCGTCGTCGTTTCAGAGAACGCGAACACGAGACACGGAATCGCCATGGTCAGCATCAGCGCGGTATAGCAGATTCGCGGCCCGAACTTGTCGAGCACCATTCCTATGATGATGCGCGCGGGCACCGTGAGCGCCACGTTGCAGATCATCAGAATCTTGAATTCCGCCTTCGTGATCGCCTCCGACGCGATCATGATAGGCGCGACCGCCGCCATGTTGAACCACGCGACGAACGTAAGGAAGAACGCGAACCACGTCAGATGAAGAATCTTGTACGGGCCGCTGAACGACAAAAATCGTAGCGGATTGAACTCCTTCTTGCTTACTACTTCACCATTCGACATTTAGCACCTCCGTTTCGCGGAATCTCTCCGCGAGAAAATCAGGAAACCGAAATCTCGTGACAAAAGTTTCTTTTCGGCCTGCGCCTAGTAGTCGCGCTGGCGGATCGTGTGTCTGTCCCAGTTCCAGATAACGACCTGCGGCTTGCGCCAGAGGTACGGATTCGGGATGACGAGAATGTGTACGAGCCTCGTAAACGGGAACAGCGCGATCAGGGCGAACGCTCCCCAGATGTGGAACTTCACCGCCCACGGCATCACCATCACTGCCGCCGTGTCGGGGCTGAAGGTCGCGATGGACCAGAGATACGGAACGAGGCTCGCTGAGTACCAGCTCGAACCCCAGTTATGGAAGATCGCGGTGTAGAGTCCGGTTCCGATCTGCGCCGCAAGCATCGCGAGCACGATCCAGTCCATAGGCGACGTAACCTTCGCGACCTTGGAGTTCGTCAGTCTGCGGTACATCAGGATTATGATCCCGGTTAGCGCGCAGAGTCCGCCTATGAACGCGCTTGTCTCGAGGATGTAGAGCCGAAGCGGGACGCTATTCCACCAGAGTATCGACCTCGGCACCAGGAAGCCGACTATGTGCCCCGCGAGGACGAACAGTATCCCGTAGTGAAACGGAACCGATCCCCAGAACTGCTGACGGTTTTCGAGGAACTGGCTCGAAAGCGACGAGTACGAGAACGTCCGCGCACGATAGCGGTAGATCGTCCCGAGAAAGAAAGTCATCAGCGCCACGTAAGGCAGCACCGCGAAAAAGAGTTTCATCATTGTGTCGAGCATTTCACACCTCGGTGTAGTCGTTCGTTGCTGGTAGTCAAATTTTGGAGTGCAAAGCGCAACCTTTGCGAAAAATCCCGCATCACTCGCGCGATGCATTTCAAAGTTGTTCTCCTCAATTCGTAATTCGTAATTGTCAGAAGTCCTCATCGTCTTCGTGCAGGAACTTCCTCTCGTCCTTCTTTGCGACCCGGTCCTTCACGAAATCTGTTACGGAACCGCAGGTCGAGAACGTCGCGCACGACCCGCACTTCTCGGGCGAAGGAATATCCTCGATGCTCCCTCTCTCTTCGGGTGGGGGTGAATTCGATTCATCCGCCTGATTCGAAAATTCACTCACTTCTCCCTGCTCCCTATTCCCTGTTCCCTCATGAGATATTTGCGAAGCAAATATCTCACGTATCGCGACCATCACGCCGTGGTAAGGATTCTCGGGTTTCATTCCTTCGATCATGGTTTTCATCGACGGGACGATGCACTCCGTAATCAGCGCTATCGCTTCCTCGTGGGATATGAAATCGATCAGACGGAGGACGTTCGCAAGGTGGTCCGGAAGCTCGCCGTTTTCAGGGATTTCGTGTTCGCGCATCTTCGCGCGGAGACGAACGAGCAGCGCCCCCCGGCTGTAGCTTTCGCCGAAGATGTGCCAGCCGACTTCGAGGGTGCAGCTCGCCTTGATATCGAAGGTGTGCGTGTATAGTTCCTCGCGCTGCTCGCTACCCAGGAAGTTGATGTCGTCCACGAACTTCTTGATAAGCGGCGCGAGGTCCGGGAAGTCCCGCTGAAGAATCAGCGCGACGAGTTCCGCGCTGTCGAGCAGATCGGGCTTCAGGTCGTAGTCCGGACGGTCCGATCCCTCGCGGATGCCGTCGTCCATAAGGTCGCGCTCTCCCGGATACGAGAGAAGCTGCGCGAGCAGATTGCCGCTTAAGTCGGTGGTCGATGCTTCTATAGTCGTCATTTGTTTCCCTCCTGGGACCGCGGACGTCCTCGTCCGCACAACTCTCAACTCTTAACTCTTAACTCTTAACTCTTAACTCATAGCCCTCGTCTCGGCGCGAACTTGAACCCGAAGCCCGCGCTCGCCTTGTGTTCCTGCACCACGCCGACGCTTTCGATCGCCTCCTCTCGGTGCGCGGGCGGGATGCTGAAGCGCTCGTCGAATGTCGCGAGGGACGTGAGTCTGTAGATCTCGGTAGCCTCCCTCTCGGTGGTGTCCGCTTCCTTCAGCATCTTGTCGACGGTGCCGCGCTCGATGTCTCCTACGGTCTTGTGACGCTGGAGCATTCTTACCGCGAGCATCTTCTTGAGCGAGTAGCGGATCAGCCCCTCGTTTCCGCCCGAGAGAAGGTTCGCGAGGTACGAAATCGGCATCCGGAACTTTTCAACCGACTCGAAAAGCTCATCGGTGGAATTCGAAACCTTCCCGGTATCGAGACTCGCGAGCACCGGGCTTAGCGGCGGCACGTACCACAGCATCGGAAGCGTCCGGAACTCCGGATGCGGCGGCAGCGCCAGCTTCCACGTCTTGATGAACTTGTACGAAGGCGAGTTCTGCGCAGCCTCGATGACGCTGTCGTGTACGCCGTTTCTCTGCGCGGCTTCGATGACCTCCGGATCGCGCGGATCGAGGATCAGCGAGCGCATTCCCTCCGCGAGCTGGTTGTCATCCAGGTTCGCGACCTCGACGATGCGATCCGCGTCATAGAGAGTCATCCCGATGTAGCGGATTCTTCCAACGCAGCTATGCATACAGGCGGGCGCTTGCCCCGACTCGATTCGCGGGAAGCACAGGATGCACTTCTCGCTCTTTCCGGTCGACCAGTTGTAGTACGTCTTCTTGTACGGGCATGCGCTGATGCAGCTTCGCCACGCGCGGCAGCGTTCCTGATTGAGAAGCACGATGCCGTCCTCGCCGCGTTTATAGAGCGCCCCGGACGGGCACGACGCGACGCACGCGGGGTTCAGGCAGTGATTGCAGATCCTCGGGAAATAGAAGAACGCGAGGCGTTCCACCGCGAACATCTGCTTCCTGATATCGTCGGACACCGCGCTCAGGTTCGGATCGTTCTCCGCGTAGATTGGCGAACCGCTCAGGTCGTCGTCCCAGTTCGGTCCGGATTTGATGTGCTCGATGATCTCGCCCGTTATCAGCGACTTCGGCATCGCGGTGACCTGCGAGCTTTGCTCCGGAGCGTTGAAGAGGTCTTCGTATTTGTACGTCCACGGCTCGTAGTAGTCGTCGAGCGTCGGAAGGTTCGGATTGTGGAAAATGTTGAACGGGATCGACTTCTTGCTAGTCGATTTCAGCCGGAGCTTTCCGTTCTTTGTTCGCTCCCAGCCGCCGTTATATTTGCTCTGGTCCTCCCACTTCGTCGGATAGCCTGTGCCGGGCTTGGTCTCGACGTTGTTCCACCACATGTATTCGGTGCCTTCGCGATCCGTCCAGATGTTCTTGCAGGCAATGCTGCACGTGTGGCACCCGATGCACTTGTCGAGGTGGAAGACCGTTGTTACTTGTGCGCGTACGTCCATTTTTATCTCCGAGTAGTCAGTTGTCGGTAGTCAGAGTTTTGGAGTGCTGAGCGCAAGCTCAACTGTGGAATGCATCGCGCAAGCGATGCGACAACCAGAAGACGCTTGCGCGTCTCTGTTCAAAGCAACGCTCGCGCGTTGCACTCCAAAAAATCTGTGTACATCTGTGGTTATGTCCTTAGTAAACAAGTTTCTCCAGCTTCCTCACCAGGATGTGCGTATCCCTGTTGACCCCCGTCGGCCCCCAGTAGTTGAAGTAGAACGTGAACTGACCGTAGCCGCCCATCATCAGGACGGGCTTCAGACGGACGCGGGTCAGGCTGTTGTGCGCGCCCGCGCGGGTGTACCCGCGAAGCGGCGACTTCGGAACGCCAAGCGTCCTTTCCGGGCTGTGATAGATTATGCATACGCCGCGGGGGATTCTCGCGCTGACGACGCAGCGCACCACCACCACGCCGTTATCGTTGTGGACCTCGACGAAATCGTTATCGATGATGTCCAGTTCCTTCGCGTCGTGGTCGTTCATCCAGAACGGCTCGCAGCCGCGGCTGAGCGTCATCATTCTCAGCGTGTCGCCGTAGGTCGAGTGTATGTGCCACTTCCCGTGCGGCGTCAGGTAGTTGAGCATCTTGGTCTTGCCGTCGGCTTTCGAGACGCTGAGGTCGCCATAATTCTTCGGCAGCGGCGAAGGTTTGTACGTCGGAACCTGCTCGCCGTTATCGATGTATCCCTCGTGATCGAGGTAGTAGTGCTGACGACCCGTGAGGGTGCGCCACGGTAGCATTTTTTCGACGTTCATCGTGAAAGGAGAGTACGCGCGGCCGCCGTTCGTTATCGCGCTCCACACGGGACTCGTGAGCAGTCTCCGCGGCTGGCTCTGGAGGTCTTTGTATCCAAAGCGCACGGACCGCGAATCCGCGCCGAGGTCGGTCATCACGAGGCCGGTCTTCTTCTCCTGATCCTCGAATGCGCGATACGCGAGTTCGCCGTTGCATTCGCTCGAGAAGTAGAGCACCGCCTCGCAGGCGTCCACTGCGCTTTCGAGCGACGGATATTTCTTTCCCTCGAACTCGTGCACGGGTTTGTGCTCGATCCACTCGTCATAGAAGTCCGCGATCTGATAATCGACGCCGTGAGCGTGGAGACCGCCCGCCCGCACCTTCGGGCCGAAGCTGCAATAGCGATCGTAGAGCTGCTCGAAGTTGTGCGTGATGACGCGCATGTTCGGCATCGTCTTACCAGGGATCGGATCGCACTCGCCGAGGGCCCAGTCCTTCACCTCGGGCTGCGAAACCTCCGCGGGCGTATCGTGCAGCAGCGGCGCGCTCCATATCTCGCGGACTTCGCCCGGCAGATGCTTCTTCGCCATCTCTCCGGTGTGCTTGCAGATGCCCTTGAAGATGTCCCAGTCGCTCTTCGACTCCCAGCAAGGCGGCACAGCTTCCGACAGCGGATGGATGAAGCTGTGCATATCCGTCGAGTTGAGGTCGGCTTTCTCGTACCATGTCGCGGTCGGAAGGACGATGTCGCTGTAGAGCGCGCTCGTGTCCATCCTGAAGTTGATGTCCACGACGAGATCCATCTTGCCCGTGACCGCCTCGCGGAACACCGTCTCCTTCACGTGACCCTTTGCCACTTCGGGAGCGATCGCGTTGTCGGTGGTCCCGAGGTAGTGTCGGAAGAAGAATTCCTGACCCTTCGCGCTCGCTTGCAGAGCGTTCCCGCGCCAGATGTACCATACCCGTGGCCACGCCTCCTGCGCGTCCGGATCCTCGACGGTATAGCGGATCTTCTTGTCTTTAAGCTGCTGGACGACCCACTTGACGATTTCATCGTCGGTCTTGCACCCCGCGGCTTCGGCTTCCTTGACGAGTTCGATCGAGTTCTTGTCGTACTGCGGGAACCACGGGAGCCATCCCATCCGGACGGCTTTGGTCTGAACGTCCATCGTGTGCCCGGAGTTCAGGTCCGTGTGCTTTTTCGGACCCGCTGCGTACTCGGTGAACTCGCGCTCGTAACGCCACTGGTCGCTGTGGACGTAGTGCCAGCTCGGGGCGTTCTGGAGCCGCGGCGCGCCGATCCAGTCCTGCGCGAATGCGATCGCCCCCCACGGCGCGGCGGGGGCAAGCTTCTCCTGACCCACGTAGTGCGCCATTCCGCCGCCGTTTTTGCCGATGCAGCCGCAGAACATCATCGAGTGGATCGCGCTTCTGTAGATGAGGTTGTTGTGATACCAGTGGTTGATTCCCGCGCCGATTATGACGGTGCACTTGCCTCCGGTGTGCTCCGCGGTGGACGCCCACTCCCGCGCGAACTTGATAACGTCCTTTCGATCGATCCCCGTCCACTTTTCCTGCCACGCAGGGGTAAACGGCGCGTCGGCGTCGTCGTAGTTGCGCGGATACTCGCCATCGAGTCCGCGGTTCGCGCCGTACTGCGCCATCAGGACGTCGTAGATGGTCGCGACGGTTTTCTCGCCCTGAAGCGTCTTGATCCGCTTCACCGGAACGCCGCGTTTGTACTGCGTTTCGCGGGTGTAATCGTCGAACGCGACCTGCACGACGACGCTACAATTGTCGAGAAACGACAGCGCGGGCGTGTACTCGGAATTGTCGAGACCGTCCTTGCACTCGAGATTCCACTGACCTTTTTCGCTCTGCCAGCGGAAGCCCGCGGTGCCCTTCGGCATCTTGACGTCGCCGGTCTCATCGTCCCACACGAGGAACTTCCACTCGCCCTTTTCGACGTTCTTGTACCTTTCGATCGTATTCGCGCGAAGGAGCCTTCCGGGACCGTCCTCGCTCACCTCCACGAGGAACGGACAGTCCGTAAATCTGCGCTGGTAGTCCATGAACATCGGGACGGTGCGCTTGACGTGGAACTCGCTCAGGATAACGTGGTTCACCGCCATCCAGAACGCGCCGTCCTGACCCGCGTTCAGCGCGATCCATTCGTCCGCGTACTTCGCAACCTGGTTGAAGTCGGGAGCGAGCACGACCATCTTCGTCCCGTTGTGCCTCGCCTCCGCCGCGAAATGGCAGTCCGGAGTGCGCGTCATATTGAGGTTCGATCCCATCACCGCGAGCATCTTCGCGTTGAACCAGTCGGCGCTTTCGTTCACGTCCGTCTGCTCGCCCCAGATCTCAGGCGACGCGGGCGGAAGATCGCAGTACCAATCGTAGAAGCTGAGGTTCACGCCGCCGAAGAGTTGAAGGAATCTCGAGCCCGCCGCGTAGCTGAGCATGCTCATCGCGGGGATGGGAGAGAAGCCCGTCACGCGGTCCGGACCCCACTTTTTCGCGGTGTAGATATTCGCCGCGGCCATTATCTCGTTGACCGTCTTCCACGTCGAGCGACGGAATCCGCCCTTGCCGCGGGCGCGCTGATACCTCGCGCGACTCTCCGGGTCCGCCATCAGCGCCGCCCAGGCATCGACCGGGTCCGCGTGCTGCTTGCGATATTTCTTCCAGTTATCGAGGAGCGCGCCGCGGATATAGGGGTACTTCACGCGGATCGGACTATAGAGATACCAGGAAAACGAAATCCCGCGCTGACATCCCCGCGGCTCGTAAGGCGGGAGACTCGGATCGAGCTTCGGATAATCAAGCCCCTGAAGCTCCCAGGTGACGATTCCGTCCTTGACGTGGATCTCCCAGGTGCAGCTTCCGGTGCAGTTGACGCCGTGGGTGCTGCGGACCTTCTTGTCGTACTGCCAGCGGTTACGATAGAACTCCTCCCAGCTCCGTGTCTCCGGCTCGACGAGGTCCTGAATCCAGGTTGCCGCGGTTACTTTTTCGTTACTCATATTTATCTCCGCCCAATTCGTAATTCGTAATTCGTAATTCGTAATTATTAACCGCCGACCATCTCGCTCCGGACGCTCACGAAGCGCTTTCTCCAGATAAAATCGAAGGCGAAGAGAACTACCACAAGCCCCACGAGGCCTCCGATGATGAAAACCTCGACGCCAGGTCCCCGTTCGAGCGCGCCCTGATTTTTCCTGAGCGCCGTGTCGGAGAGGAAAGCGGTCAGCGCCATCGCTTCGTCGTCCGCGATCTGCGCGTCATTAACGAATATTCCGTTCATCACCGGAAACGCGGCTCCCTTGATCGACGCAAAAAGCGCGTCCGCGGTGATCATTCTGTCAGCGACGAGGGTCAGGTTCGCCTTCGGAACCTGACCCGTGGCATCCGCGAGCCTTCCTCCACCTAGCCCGCCTAGCCCATCCACGTTGTGACAGCTTATGCACGCCGGACCGCCGCCGGATAGCGACTCCTCGCCTGTGAACAGACGCCTGCCCCTGTCTACCGTCGCCGCGTCGTTCTGAATATTCACCGGCGCCGCCGCACGAACTCCGCCGTTAACGTAGTCGATGATCGCGGCTAACTCCGCGTCGGTCATCGGAACCTGGATCATGTTGTTCGCCGGCCATTCGGCGTCGAGGGCTTGCGCGTCCCCGTCCGACGACTTCATGCCGTTCGGGTCTTTTATAAACCGCTCGACCCAGCCGCGATCGCGTCTCGTCAGAATGTTGCTGAGGTCAGGCGCGAGCGTCCCTCCCGTGTGACAGCCTACGCAGCCCTTGGAACTGTAAAGCGCTTCGCCGTCTTCGGCGCGTACGAAAGGAGTGCTGAGCGCCACGAATCCGGCAATCAACAGAGAATGAAGCGCACATTTTATGATTATTTGTCTCATTGTACTGACCGATGTTAGTCTTGAGTGAAAAATCACAGGTAAACCCATCCAGAGTTCCATAAGAAAACGCCGTTCCAAAAATCTTTGGCGGAATCGAATTTCGCTTAAATCGCCGCTATGATTCGGTTTAGCCAGCAGATTGGCAAAAGTTACAATTCGATCTATTCATGCCGAGGTAGCATACATACGGATGCTGCTTGGAATCTGATTTGTCATAATCGCCTTTACACCAAGGAGTTATCTGTGCCTACTTCGGTATGCGTCCTATATGACGTGCCTGAAGACTACAGTATGCCGTTTCAATACACCTAACGGAAATTTCGGGCGATAATGTAGAGATTATTCTGTTGTTATTTAATTAAAATAGCATATTATACGGAAACTCCAGATCGATCAACTCCGGACAGCCACAAAACCGGGTAATACTAAGGTTTACGTCTCTTCGGAGCTGAAATTGGGGTATAATCTATGCATTCCTTAAACCAATTTTCGAAAGAGTTGATGCTTTATGTCGAAGCCGAAGATTCTTGTTGTTGATGACGTCACTTCGATTCGAGAACTGCTGAGGCGGGTTCTCGAAACATTCGGGTACGATGTCGTTACCGCATCTTCCGGTGACGAGGCGGTTCTGCTTCTGTCGCCGGGGTTCGACATCGTTCTGACAGACATTTCGATGCCGGGCGTAGCATCGGGAATCGACGTACTGAAGAAAGCGAGGGCGGTCGGAAACATCGACGTCATAATGATGACGGGATTTCCGGAACTCGACGTAACCATCGGCGCGCTGCGGGAAGGAGCGTACGACTTTCTGATCAAGCCGATTTCCCTGGACGCGATTCAGGCCGCGGTTACGAGGTGTATGCACAAGCGGGAACTTTCCGCCGAACTGATCCGCGAGAAGGCTCTCCGCTCGGAGCTCGAGTTCGCGTATTCCGAACTTCAGAAAGCCGAGAGATTGAAACGAACCTTCGGACAGTTCGTCACTCCCGAGGTGATGAACGAAATTCTGAAAGAGGGAGAGGATTTCATGCATCGCGGCAGGCAGTGCGTCGTCACGATGCTTTTTTCGGACGTCCGGGGGTTCACGAATTTCGCCAGAAAGCACGACCCCGTAAAAGTTGTCGAGGATCTGAATCAGCTCCACGAGATAGTTATCGGGTGCGTCGGAAATCAGCACGGCACGCTGAACAAGTTCATGGGGGACGGCTTGCTTGCGCTGTTCGGAGCTCCCAGGCCAATGGAGGACCACGCCTCCGCGGCGGTCCGGGCGGCGGTGGAGGCGCAGCAGCGGATCGACGAGTACGCGCAAAAACGGAAAGAGGCCGGCGAGGAAGTCCTGCAGGTTGGAATCGGAATCAGCACGGGGGAGGTCGTCGCGGGCTGCATCGGGACGACGAGCAGAACGGAATACAGCGTCATCGGACACGCGGTGAACCTCGCGTCGAGGCTCGAGGGAGCCGCCAGGCCCGGGCAGATTCTTATCAGCGGAGACACGTCCGAACTTATAAACGGCTCCTTCAATCTGCGGAGGATGAGGAACACCAGACTTCGCGGAATCGGATCGCTGTCGAACATCAGGGAAGTCGTGTGGAAGTAAGCAGATTGCCGATTTTTGATTTCGGATTTCAGATTTCAGAGTGAACGTTCGGTGAACATACCCAGAATAACATAATCGGCGTCCTCGCAGTTCTTCAGCGCCGAGACGCGGAGACCGCGGAGTTACGCGGAGAATTTTCAGCCGTACTCCAGCGGCGCACTGCGTACGACCGAATTACGTGGGAGCGTCGGCGTCCCGCCTACAGCAAAAAAATAATGCGCAGACGAAACGTCTCATCATACTACACATTTTTCCACCGCCGCCCACACTCTTTGGAACTCGGCCAAAGTTCCCGCTATTTTCTTCCGCCTCCTCGATTACCACCAGAGCATCCCAACAGTAAATACTGCTTTATAGCATTATTTCTTTCACAATTTATTTTATAGTTTATTTTATAAACTATAAAATAAATTGTGAACGTTCGGTGATACACGTCGAATCGGAACGCCCAGGCACTTTCGCGCCGTCCGAGAAGTAATTCAGCGCAAAAAAGTGACTTCCGAAGAATTAGGTAAGCG